>CAYVGA010000063.1:0-6377 GCA_964449855.1 uncultured Lachnobacterium sp. | reverse complement strand
CAGCTGCTTCAAATATCCAAGCAATACTGGAGCATTTGAAGCAATGCTAAGTACGGAATCAATTGTACCTAGTGTAATAGTTGCTTTGCAGCACCGCTCGCGTGCGAAGAGTTCGCAAGCGAACTCTTTGCTGTCTCTTGAATTATAAGCTAACTTTTTCTTTACGTCTGTATTCAGAGGCTTTCTCACCGGTAATTTTTTTAAAACAGGTAGAAAAATACCCGGTATTTTTGTAGCCACATTGTTCTGCAATCTCCTGGATAGAGAGATTCGTATTTTTCAGAAGCTTTTTCGCCATAGTTATTCTTCGTATATTTATATAATCACTAAATTTCATACCCACTTCCCGTTTGAATAAATCTGATAAATAAGAAGGATTGATGCATATTGCATTACTAACTATTTCAAGAGATAAAAAGTCACTTAGGTGCTGGTGGATGTATCTAAGGGCTGCTTTGATATGAGGATTTGTGTATTTTTCTATCAAATATCGGGAATCGTTCCCATAGGATGAAATAATATCTATCCCCACATCAATAAATGAATCCTTTGTAGATTTCATGATTTTCCTTTCATTTTCCATACAACATTCATGAAGCGAAACATTTTCTTTTAATAAAATGAAATTATAAATTCCAAAATTTAAAGAAGACAAATAGGAATTACGAAGAAAGGGTGTAAAATTCTCAGAATTTGTTTTTTTTACAAAGGTTTTTACTGCTTGAGAGGTATTTCCGTTATATAAAAGATGGTAAATTGCATTGTGATTATATATAAGATCTATCATACTGTTTCTCCTAAAAACTAATAAAATTAAAAAAAGACGCAAAGATTTTGAAAAAATCTTTCGTATCAAAATGATAATATAATTTACGGTTAGTGTCAACTAACTAAAATTAGAAAAGACTTCCAAAAGTTAAATTGGAGGGAAAGGAGAAAAAATAAAATGAGAAAAATGAAAAGGATGAAAAAAGTGAAAAAGCAACTGAGTACAATTTTTGCAATGTGTATGTGTATTACAGTATTAGCAACAGGCTGTGGCAGCACTAAGAATGATGATGTTAGTTCTGCGGCAGATGATGCTTTGGTCACAGAGACACAGCAGAAAGAAAGTGAGGAAGTTGTGTTTACAGACAAAGTTGTAGCTTCTTCCGTAGCGGCAGTAGAAATTTTGGATGCATTAGGAGTACCAATGGTAGGTGTTCCAACAAGTAGTTATGAACTGCCGGAAAGCGTTACAGATGCAGCACGTATCGGTAATCCTATGTCCCCGGATATTGAAGTAATTGCTTCTCTTGAACCAACTGTGATTGTATCTGTAGATAGCTTATCAGCAGATCTGAAAGAGCAGTTTGAAGTGTTAGGTGCAGAAGTATTCTTTGCGAATCTGTCCAGTTATGATGGTTTAAAAGAAACAATCACAAGTCTTGGAGCTCGTTTTGGTGCAGAAGAAAAAGCAGCAGAAATTATTGCAGACTTTGATGCACGTGAGAAGGCTGTTGCAGCAGAAACAGCAGATAAGGAATCTCCAAGTGTACTGATTATTTTTGGTGCAGGTACTTCATTTATGACAGCGTCGGAGGATACCTATGTTGGTGACTTGGTAAAGAGAGTTGGTGGTGCAAACATTATTACAGATGCTCCAAGTTCATTTTCACCTGTTGATATGGAATATCTGGCTTCCATGAATCCGGAATACATTTTGTTCATGTCACATGCAAATCCAGAGGAATCATTAAAAGCTTTTAAACAGGAAGTGGAATCAAATGAGGCCTGGAAGAATTTTGATGCAGTAAAAAATGATAATTTAATTGCTCTTGAAACAAGTTATTTTGGAATGAGTGCGAACTTATTAGCAGTAGATGCCATGGAAAAGTTAGCAGATATTTTATATGGGGAGAATTAATTTCAAATGAAAAGAGTAAGAGTGTTTCTCCTTATGATACTGATTTTGTTGGCTGCCATTCTCTTTTCCATAAGAGTTGGCAGTGTATCCGTCTCATATAGTGATATTTTTCATGCATTTACATCGGATGTTGGAGGAACGGCGGGAATTATCCGGGATATACGAATTCCCCGTGTATTGATGGCTGTTGTAGTAGGAGCAAACCTTGCAATATCAGGGGTGCTCCTGCAGGGCGTTATGCGAAATCCTATGGCTGATCCGGGAATTACAGGTATTTCTTCAGGAGCCAGTGTAATTGTAATGATTGTGATGCTTTATTTTCCAGGTGCAGCAGCAAGCGTGCCGATTTTTGGATTTATCGGTGGAATTCTTGCCTGTGTATTAATTTACAGTCTTGCATGGAAACAGGGGCTTTCCGCAGTTCGAATTGTACTTGCAGGTGTAGCGGTTAATTCGATTTTAGGTGGTGTGTCAAGTCTGATTTCTATTTTAAATAGTGAAAGCCTTGCCAGCGTGCTTACATGGCTAAATGGTGAATTAGGCAAAAAAGGCTGGGATAAGGTGAGTTCCATTGCCGTTTATAGTATGGTCGGTCTGGTGCTTGCAATGCTGTCTTATCGATGCTGTGACCTGTTGGCATTAGGTGATAAAAACACAAAGAGTCTTGGGTATAATCCAAATATTCTTCGAATCTTGATATCTTCGGTTGCGGTTTTTCTCGCTGGAATTTCCACTGCATATGTTGGTGTAATTGGTTTTATTGGTTTGGTAGTACCTCATATGTCTCGTATGTTAATGGGTTCAGAACATAAGTATCTGATACCTTTTGCGGGGCTTTTGGGATCGATAGTTCTGCTGCTTGCAGATACAGTGGGAAGAATTCTGATTGCACCTTATGAAATACCGGTTGGTGTTATTATGACTGTCTGCGGCGGTCCGTTTTTCCTGTATTTACTTAGAAAGGACAGTAAAGGCTATGGAGATTAAAAATATTGAGTTTTCTTATGGTGAGTCAGAGTTCATCAAAAATTTATACGGACACATTGAAAAAGGAAAGATTACCACTATTTTAGGTCCAAATGGCTCTGGAAAATCAACATTGCTGAATCTTTTGGTGAATCAGTTAAGGCCGAAAACAGGTGAGATTTATATGGATAACATGAATATACGGCAGATGAAAGTGAAAGAAATAGCAAAAAAGATTGCCATGGTGCATCAGCAGAATACAGCACCGATGGATATTTCCGTAGATAGACTGGTGAGATTTGGTAGAATGCCATATCAGTCAATGCTGTCTTCCTATGATGAAGAGGAAGAAGAAATCGTGGCATGGGCATTGGAGGTAACAAATCTGACCCACATGGCAGATAAGAGAGTGGGACAGCTTTCTGGCGGTGAGAGGCAGCGGGCATGGATAGCAATGGCGTTGGCGCAGAAGTCAGATGTTTTATTTTTGGATGAGCCTACCACATATCTGGATATTTTTTATCAGATGGAAGTGTTGAGTTTGGTGCGTAAACTGAACCGTGAGTATGGAATGACCATTGTTATGGTGTTGCATGATATTAACCAGGCCATTCAGTTCAGTGATAATTTAATCATTATGAAAAAAGGAAAAATCTGTTATGAAGGTTCTGTAAAGCAGGGAATAACAGAAGAACGTTTGTTGGAAGTATATGGAATTCGTGCCAGCATTATGTGGTCAGAGAAAAACAAATGTCCGTATATGCTTCCATTAATAGAAGAAATGTAACTATATATGTAACTGTTCAGTACAGCTCAAAACACCTGCTGTTTTAAGCGTAAGAACGTGATTCAAGAGTGAGCAAACCCATCTGCGAATCAGATTTTTCATGGGTTTGCGAATCGTAATTATTAAAGATATTTGGGGAGAGATCAGATGAAGATTTTAGTAACTTATTCTAGTAAAACTGGAAATACAAAAAAACTTGCGGAAGGCATTTATGAAGGCCTGGGTGACAAGGACAAGACTATTCTGCCAATGAATGAAGCGATTGAATGGGAATCGTATGATATTATTCTTGCAGGATATTGGGTAGATAAAGGTGGTGCAAATGCAGAAGCAGCAGAATATTTAAAGAAAATCACTGGTAAAAAAGTAGGCATATTTGCAACATTGGCATTTTGGCCGGATTCAGAACATGCATACAGCTCTATTTTAGCAGGAGAAGCTTTGGTAAAAGAACAAAATCATGTGATTGGAAAATACATTTGTCAGGGGAAAATCGATCAAAAAATGGTAGAGATGTTTGAAAAAATGCCAGAAGGAAATCCACATAGACCCACTCCGGAAAAAAGAAAACGTTATGCAATTTCCGCAAATCATCCATCAGCAGCAGATATTGCTGTTGCAGCAGAAATGTTCCGTGAAAGGATAGAAGCTGATGTTTAAAGAACGTATTAAGACCCATCATAGTGCTATGAGTGATGGTAAGAAACATTTGCTTGGAATGAGAAACACAGGTCAGGTGCTTACTGTGAATAATACAGAAGATAAGAAAAATGCAACTATATATATACATGTGCCATTTTGTAAAAAAATCTGCAGTTTCTGTAATATGAGAAGAAGCTTACAGCAACCTACAGACAGTTATGCAGAATTGGTGGTAAAAGAAATAGAAGCTTATGCAGAAATGGAATATATCAAAACAACAATCTTTGATGCAGTATATTTTGGCGGTGGTACACCCACAACACTTAGTACGAAGGATCTTTGTAGGATTCTGGCTGCATTAAAAGCAAAGCTTCACTTTACTGATGATGCAGAAATTACGATAGAGACCACAGTCACAGAACTTACAGAAGATAAAATGAGAGAAATTATTGCTCATGGTGCAAATCGTTTTTCCGTAGGTGTACAGACCTTTGACGATGCAGGGCGCAAGAAAATGGGACGAATTGGAAGTGGTGAAGCTGCATATGAGCGTCTGAAACAACTGAAAGAATATGATGGTGTGACGGTCAGCATGGATTTAATATATAATTATCCGGAACAGACCATGGAGAGTCTGGAAGCGGATCTGAATAAAATTATCGAATTAGATCTGGATGGATTTTCAATGTATTCTTTGATTAATATGAAAGGAACAAGTATTGATACGGCTCAGAATGAAGAAAATGATGCCCTCATGTTCTATTTTATAGCAGATAAAATGAAGCAGCATGGTTATCACTTTTTGGAATTGACAAAAATGGTGAAGAACGATGGATACAAGTATATTATGAACCGGCATCAGGGAGCAGATACGTTGCCGTTGGGAGCTGGGGCAGGCGGTTCAGTGAACAATCTGGCAATGATGAATCCGATAGACCTTGCAGAATATGAGGAAAGTCTAAAGAATGTTTCTCAAAAACAGGGAATGTTGTTCGCACCGGAATATAAAGAAATTACTCGTTTTAAAGGAGCAGTCCAGACAATTCATCTGCCGGAAAATGAGTCTCTTTATCAGGATGTGGAGAAATATTATAAATTCCGTGATCGGCTTTTAGAAGAACATATGATATATCAGAACGAGAATGGCAGATATGTGTTAACGGAAAAAGGTGTTTTCTGGGGAAATACGATATCAAGAGAACTAGCAGAAATGTTGTAACTCGTTACGTCTATTTTAATAAAAAATAGGATTCGGATAATCGTAGATACATACATTTTTACTTAGCAGTTTTTTGAAAGAAATAATAGTTCAGATAGTGTATACGTAAAAAGGATTAGTAAAAATATGGACGAAAAGGATAATTTTGGTTATCTTTTTCGTCTTTTTACATATAAATTACTTGTATACAACAAAAAGACACTAGCAATATTCACAAGTTTGTGATAGTATTAATCCAAGAGTATCCGATGATGGGATACATATATTAAAAAGGGGGAAATTAAGTATGGCAAAAGAAATGGTTGCAATGCTTCTCGCTGGTGGACAAGGATCCAGATTGTATGCATTGACACAGAACCTCGCAAAGCCAGCAGTTCCATTTGGTGGTAAGTATCGTATTATCGACTTCCCTATTTCGAACTGTGTAAACTCTGGTATTGATACAGTCGGCGTATTGACACAGTATCAGCCAATCGTATTGAATGATTATATTGGAAATGGACAGCCTTGGGATCTTGACCGTCTTTATGGTGGTATTCATGTACTTCCACCATACCAGAAAGCTTCTGGTTCAGATTGGTTTAAAGGTACAGCAAACGCTATTTACCAGCACATCGCATTCATTGAAAAATATGATCCACAGTACGTTATTATCCTTTCTGGTGACCAGATTTGTAAACAGGATTACAATGACTTTTTACAGTTCCATAAAGCAAAAAATGCTGAATTCTCAGTAGCAGTTATGGAAGTACCTTGGGATGATGCTTCTCGTTTCGGTCTTATGGTTACAGACGAAAACGACAAGATTACAGAATTCCAGGAAAAACCAAAGAATCCTAAGTCAAATCTTGCATCTA
>CAYVGA010000062.1:0-13044 GCA_964449855.1 uncultured Lachnobacterium sp. | reverse complement strand
ACGTCTGCCGGATCAATTGGAAGATATGGTACTTCCCAGATTTCAGAACCGCGTTCTTTGAGTGCCTGTTCACCTTTGTTGATAGCATCCTGATGACTGCCGGAAAATGCGGTAAATACGAGCTTGCCAGCATATGGATGACGCATACCTACCTGCATTTTGCAGCAGCGTTCATATACTTCAATAATTTCATTTACATTTTCAAGATCCAGTTCCGGATTAATTCCCTGTGAGAACATATTATAAGCTAAGTTCAAGATATCCACGTTACCGGTTCTTTCACCATTGCCGAACAGTGTACCTTCGACACGGTCAGCACCTGCTAACATTGCAAGCTCTGCTGCTGCAACACCTGTTCCTCTGTCGTTATGAGGATGTACGGAAAGAATGACATTTTCTCTGTCTTCAAAATGTGTATGCATCCATTCAATCTGGTCAGCGTACACGTTTGGTGTATTCATTTCTACGGTTGCAGGAAGATTGAAAATAATTGGATTTTCATTTGCATGATTCCATTCTTTCTGTACTGCAGTACAGATTTCGAGTGCAAAATCCAATTCTGTTCCTGTAAAGCTTTCTGGTGAATATTCCAATGTCAGATTTCCATCGTAGTTTTTCATGCCTTCTTTTACCATACGAGTACCTGCGATTGCAATATCTATGATTTCCGGCATATCTTTGTGGAATACAACATCTCTCTGAAGTGTAGATGTTGAATTATAAATATGGAAAATAACATTTGGGATTCCCTGAATCGCTTCAAATGTACGATCAATCAGTTCCTGTCTGCACTGACAGAGCACCTGCACTTTCATGTAATCCGGAATCATATTTTCTGCTACCAGCTTACGAAGAAAATCAAATTCAATCTGAGATGCCGCCGGGAAACCAATTTCGATTTCTTTAAATCCTAATTTCACCAGGAGCTGGAACATCTCTACCTTTTCCTCTACTGTCATAGGCTCGATAAGTGCCTGATTTCCATCACGTAAGTCAACGGAACACCAGATAGGTGCTTTCTCAATTTCTTTGTTTGGCCACTGACGCTGTGGATAATCTACCACCGGCACTCTTTTGTATCTTTTAAAATTTAACATTCCAAAATACTCCTTTGTCTAAATTTCATTATCATATATATTTATTCAAAAAAACAGATTAACCTTCTAAACTGTTTTCAATAAATGGCACCAAATGATTCAATGCCTCTGTCTCATCTATTCCATCACAAATCAAAGTGATTTCATCCCCTAATTTGACACCTGCACCCAATACACTAAGTACACTCTTTGCGTTTGCAATATAAGCACCATACGCAAATGTCACCTTACATTTATACTTCACAGCTTCGCGACAGAGATTTCCTGCCGGACGCATATGCAGACCTGTTGGATTTGTAAGTTTAATTACCTGTGATATCATCCTTATCTCCCCCACTATTTTATGTTGCGGACAAACATCCACAAATCAAATTCGCCATTCCCTATGTGAAAACCTGCAGCAGTTCAGCCCCATTGCTGATTGCTGCAAAGAATCCTATTTCTAACTCACTTACATTCATTAAATCATAATCTCTACAATCAAATCAGCCAATTTACGAGCTTCTTCTTCAATTACTTTCTGATCTTTTCCTTCAATCATAACACGTACAAGTGGTTCTGTACCGGATGGACGAATGAGTACGCGTCCTTCTCCTGCAAATTTTGCTTCCAAATCTTCGATTGCTTTTTTAATACGTGGATATTCCATATATTTATCTTTTTTATGCGTTGGCACTTTTGCATTAATCAATGCCTGTGGAAGAATTTCCATAATAGATGCCAATTCAGATAATGTTTTTCCGGTTTCTACCATAACCTGTAAAAGATGAAGGGCACTTAAAAGACCATCGCCCGTTGTATTATCATCTAAGAAAATAACATGACCGGACTGTTCTCCACCGATACAGTAACCATTCTCCAGCATATTTTCCAATACATAGCGATCCCCTACTTTGGTTGTTACTAAATTGATGCCAAGTTCTTTTGCCGCAAGTGTAAGCCCAAGATTCGACATAACCGTTACTACAAGCGTATCTTTCTTTAGTGTGCCTTTGGCTTTCATATGGTTTGCACAGATTAAAAGAATCTGATCACCATCTACTAATTTACCATTTTCATCTACTGCAAGCATACGGTCTGCATCTCCGTCAAATGCAATACCTACATTTGCCTTTTCAGCTACTACACGTGCTTTTAATTCACCCATATGCGTAGATCCACAGTTCGAGTTGATATTCGTTCCATCCGGATTCGTGTGAATTGCGATTAATTCTGCACCAAGATCTCTTAAGGTTTCAACTGCTGTATAATGGTTTGCACCTTCTGCACAATCGATAACAATCTTCATGCCTTTTAAATCTACCGGTACACATCTCTTTTCATATTCCACATATTCTTCTTTCATATCAAAACGATATTTAATCTTACCTACGCCGGAACCGATAGGGAAGTCAATATCTTCCATGTCATGTTCAATCTGATACTGAATTTCATCTTCTAATTCGTCTGAAAGCTTATAGCCCTCGCCATTAAAAAATTTAATACCATTAAATTCCATAGGATTATGAGATGCAGAAATTACTACACCTGCATCTACCTGATGAAGTCTGGTGAGGTATGCAACTGCCGGTGTAGGAACTACACCTACATATACTGCATTTGCACCTACAGAACAAACACCTGCCATCAATGCATTCGCTAACATATCACCGGAAATACGGGTATCACATCCTACAATAATCGTTGGTTTATGTGCTTTTTCTTTCGTAAGCACATAAGCGCCTGCCTGACCAAGTTTCATTGCTAAATCAATTGTAAGTTCTGTACCTGCTACACCACGTACACCATCTGTTCCAAATAATCTTGCCATAATTATATTCCTTCTTTCTTCGTATATCTAATTCGTAATTAGTCAGCACCTGAATAATTACCCAATTTCCATCAAAAATCTTTTGAGTATCCAAACTGCAGCTCTTTTAAATATTCCAAAATAGCTATTGTTCTTCACTACTTCCCGCATCTGCTTCCTGCTCCTCCGCAATCGTCACAGTTACCTTTACCGTCTTGTACTCGTACTTCGTTTCATCCAAGTCCAACACCAGATCCACTTCATGTGTTCCGGTACCAAGGTCTGTTACATCTATGCCAGCCGTCAACATTCCGGTCGTAAGCGCATTCACATCCACTTCCAATCCCGTAATATTTACTGCTACACTACTTAGTGCATATTCCATCGTAGTATGTGTCGGAAGACCTGTTACTATGATATCCTCAGTATTAATACTAAAACTTTTGGTCTTTATTTTATCCACAGAAACCGTAATACTCACGGTTGCCTGCTCCAAATTCACCAATTCCACACCTTCCGGAATATACTCGGATACATCTACGCTTACCGTGAAATCTTTATTTGCACCTTCAACTGAAACAATATCTTCCGGAATCCGAATCTCATTAATGCTGTTCAGCAAGGTTTTGTTGCCTTTCAGCAACACAGTTGTTGGACTCATACCAATCTCAGTAACCTTATATCCATTTGCAACTGTACCCGATGGCATCACCGTAACCGTAACCTCTTTGGTATTCAAAATCTTAGCTTCTACGTTTACCACCGTATCACTTAACGTTAATCTGGTTGTATCAACTTCTCTACCATCCGTATCCATCAAAATTGGAGTTGCACGATATGTCGTCCACAAATCAGACATACCACCTACATCAACTGTCGCTACCGCAGATGCAATTTGAGATACAATCGATTTCGGACCTGACACTTTCAAAACATTCGGTGCTGTCACCTCTACTTCACCAAGCGCATATCCTTCTGCTACTTCACCTACTGCATACGCACGTACAACAAACTGTTTTGTCATCAAATCTTCCAAAGAAACTTTCAGACTCTTACCTGTCGAACTGATTTTAATGGAATTTCCACTTACATTTGCTGTACAATAGATATCAATCGGCATTGTACCCGTAATTCCATCTTCATCAACCACTAATTTCTGCAGATTTGCTTCTGCTACAAAATCATTTTCATCCAGTTTATCCAGGATACTTCTAGGTGCTGTTACAGAAAAAGACACTTTTCCCATACCATCCTGTATCTCATAATATTTTCCCAATTCCTCCAAAACCTCTTTATTGGTAACTGTTACATTCACCGTAAGCGATTTCGTCTTGGTCGGATCATCTAAATTATACACGGTTACCCAAAGGGTAAATGCAAATAAAACTGCCAGTATTTTAAAACCCAAGTTCTTCGACAAGGTTTTCAGAATATTATTTGCCATTCTTAAACCTCCTCTTTAATAATTCTACACCAGTTACTTCCGGTTTACTGTTCTGCAGATGTTTTAATTTTTCACGCAGAAAATCCGCATCCACATTTCGGTAAATCTGCCCACGTAAAGCAATGGACACACTTCCGGTTTCCTCTGAAACAATAATCGTAAGCGAATCACTGGCTTCACTCACACCCACTGCTGCACGATGTCTGGTCCCCAATTCCTTGCTAAGACTCAAACTATCAGACAGCGGCAGATAACAAGTGGCAGATACCACACGATCTCCACGAAGAATAATTGCACCATCATGAAGTGGTGTATTTTTCTCAAAAATATTAATAAGAAGCTGGCTGGATACAATTGCATCCACATCAATACCGGTTCTTTCATATTCACTAAGTGAAATTTCATCCTCGATTACAATCAACGCACCGGTTTTTACTTTTCCCATAGCGTATACTGCCTTAATCAACTCATCAATGGTGTGATCTGAGAATTTCTCGTTTTCAGACTTGGCACTGATATTAAAAATGCTGCTTAAGATATTTTTATCTCCAATATTTTCCAATGCCTTACGAAGTTCCGGCTGGAAAATAATAACTACCGCAATTAAGCCGACACTCAGCGTATTTTCTGCAATCCACAGAATGGTACTCATTTGGAACAGGGCTGCCAAAAGCACAAAGATTAAAATAACCATAATGCCCTTAAACAGATTCCATGCTCTGGTAGACTTAATCCATAATAAAATATGATAAAACAGGAAAGAGATAATTGCGATTTCAATGATATCCACCCATGTCATAATAAGATTCGCCATACTAAGAACCTTTGCGATATTTTCTTGTACAACAGTCAGCATTTCTACCATCTGTTCCATATCCACTCTCCTTTCTTTGATTTATAATAGTTACAATCATTCTTTAACATCAGCCAATTTATCTTAGTTCTTCTTCGTCAATTCCCAATTCATTTACAATATCCTGACGGCGAATCACTTTATCTTCCTTTTTCTTCTTATTGAAATGTGGAAAAGCTGCAAACTGCGTAATACTTTTCTCTGTTATTGTAACATTTCGCTTTGGCACTGCTTTTACATAATAATAATATTCATCATCCTCAAACTGTACGCGTTCTGTTCTGGTATAATCCAAATCCATAAAGAAAAATTCCAACACTAATGCAAGAATGGCAGAAATAATACTTCCAATAAGCATAGGCAGCCATTTTCCCTGAATATCAAACACCAGATATCCTGTCAAAAGACCTGCTGTTTGAATCAATGTACCTACTAAAATAGATATTTTCCAAACATAATTGATATTCATTCTGCGCACCATATGCACTACAATCGTTGTTACTGCAAATACCGCTACTGTCAGATACATCTCCTTATTTGCAAGAAGCTGTTCTACTGATACCGTAACTTTACTCACATCCACTTCCGCACCAGTCGTTCTTATCTGTAATGCCACAACGTTCTGATAAATACCATCCACAAAATAAAACGCAACCGTACCACAAACCACAGCCACAGCCGAATATGCTTTACGAAGCAAACCTGTTCCAATTGTTGCCACATATGGAATCCCAATCGCATGAAGAATCGGCGTAATCGCTACAATCATGCCATCCTGCGGTGAAAAACGAAAATACAAAAAGAAAATTGCTGCAAAAATCAAAAGTGCTGCTGCCGCTACCTCTAGAGACAGCACACTCAAATGCAATGCAACCAATGCCGCTGCTACAATCAATGTCATACCCTTTGGAAGCAGACAGCATACCAATGCCAAAATCAATGATACCGGTAACTCTGCAATACGTTCCATAAAACCAATCTTCCCATTAATCAGGCAAAACAGAATAATTGCCACAATAAATTTATGCACATAAGATAAATAAATCTCATATTCTGCATGGAATTTTACAATTTTGTCTTTCATTTCGTATAATTTTGTCATATTGCCTCCTAAAGCTTTAACTTTTCTTCTCGCTCGTACATCTGATGCAAAGCTTTTAAATGTTCTTTATAACCATCCACCTTTTTCCTGCCCTGTACATAACGAACCGCGTATATAACATATGTAACCAAAAGATAAACTGCAAGAAATCCAATAAAAATAAGAATCATCAGAAACACTGTATTCACAATAGTGAGATCATTCACACTATCTAACACCGCATCCCAATTTGACATCACCCAAAGAGCTGCCAAAACAACGTATGCTATTGCTCCTGTAAATATGCTCTTTATCACTTCTTTACCTATAAAATCACTACGGTAATACTGACCTATTGCACGATTTTTTTTTTCTTCTTTTTGTTCATAGAAAGCAATCTGACACTGATGCTTTACTCTCTCCAAATTCACCATATCCGTCTCCTTAGATTTAGGGCACAATACTACATTATTTTTTAATTATATCACATAGACACGTAAATGGAAAGAAAAATGAATCGAAAAAAGAGTATTTCGACAAACGAAAAACTGTCAAAATACCCTTTTGTATATTCTTCTACAAATTTTGCAAAAAACGCATACGGTCACGGTCATGCTCTCTTTTTCTTGGCTCATCCATTTTCGGAGAATCTATCGCACCCATTAAATTATTCTGCATTTTCTGTTTACAATGTGCACAAAATCTGCCTGTTAAAATAACCTTTCCACAACCATCACAAGTAATTCCATTCGCAGAACCTGCAGTAAAAGAAAGACGCTCCTCACGCACCCATGTTTTAATCTGCTTTACAGAAACACCACAGTCTTCAGAGACTTTATTTACCGGTGCATTGGGATGCTCATTTAAATATGCCTTTACTTCCTGAAACTTTTCTTCCAATTGATTAATACAGTTCGGACATAATCTCTTATTTGCAATAATATTAAATAATCTGCCACAACCTTTACATGTCGCTAGATTCATAGTATTACCTCCTAATGATTTCCACCTATACATATGCTGAACAAATAGATATGGTGACTCCCTTGTTTCTTTAATTCTTTCGCAACCGCTTCTGCGGTATACCCGGTAGTATAAATATCATCCACTACCAATATATGTTTATATTGTACTATATTTTCAGTTTTCTGAAAAGCTTTTTCTAGATTATTTTTCCTTTCAACATCTTTTAGTTTTTTTTGCGGAGTGGTATCTTTGACACGCCGGATATAATTTTTGTGCATTGGAATTCCAGTTAACTTGGACAGTTCTGCCGCAAAACATTCCGCCTGATTATATCCGCGCTGTCTTTGCTTTGAAAGATACATAGGTACAGGAACAATAACATCAATTGCCAGCCCTCGTATCCATTCCTCATACTTCTCTGCCGCCTGCCTCGCAAAATAGCGAGCATATTCCCGCTTGTTCGCATATTTAAAACGATACATTGATTTCTTAATGACACCTTTGTAAAGATAGAGTGCCTTTGCCTGCGTAATATTACTTGCTCCCACATCACAAACATTATCAGCGCTATACTTCTTTTTCTTTTGCCATACACCATTTCCCACAATCGGCACATAACCTTTTCGTACACATTCTCTACAATATTCATAACCGCTTTCCATACGTAAATGTATCGGAAGCATTCTTTCATATTCCGAATACATATCTATGCCTGCATTTACTTTTTGTTGTTTCATTTCTCTTGATTGTATTTGACCGAGTGGTCTGCCACAGTGCATACACACTGCTCCCTCTACGGGAAAGAGCTTGTTTTCACAAGCCAGATGGATTCCTTTTTCTAATTCTTCCGGTGCAAGTATCTCATCACAAACCGGACATCTTGTAGGAAACAGCAGGGAACTGATAAAGTCCCTGCTCATTTCCAACCAGCGTTTAATTTTAATCTTCATCATCTTTTGCCCAGCCATAGGCATATTTGACAGCCTTATTCCAGCCTTTGCGTTTCTTTCTTCGTTCCTCGGAATCCATTTCTGAAACGAACACGCGATCTAACTGCTGATTTTTCACAACTTCTTCTTTACTATTCCAATATCCGACCGCAAGACCCGCTAAATAAGCAGCCCCCATTGCGGTACTTTCTACGCAGGCAGGTCGATTTACCGGTGCATCAATCATATCAGCTTGAAACTGCATCAGGAAATTGTTTGCACTGGCACCACCATCTACTTTCAATGCTTTTACTTCAATACCGGCATCCGCTTTCATGGCATCAATGACATCACATACCTGAAACGCAATCGATTCCAGTGTCGCACGAATAATATGGTTCTTTGTCGTACCTCTGGTGATACCGACAATCGTACCTCTCGCATACTGATCCCAATGCGGTGCACCAAGACCGGTAAATGCCGGCACAACATAACAACCGTCCGTATCTTTCACTTTGTTTGCCATATATTCCGAATCAGATGCAGAGTCAATCATACGCATACTGTCGCGCAGCCATTGTATGGATGCTCCCGCAACAAAAATAGAACCTTCCAATGCATAATTTACTTTTCCATCCAATCCCCATGCAATTGTAGTTACCAAACCATTTTTTGAAAATACAGGTTTTTCACCGGTATTCATCAAAAGAAAACAGCCTGTTCCATAGGTATTTTTGGCTTCGCCTTCTTGAAAACAAGTTTGCCCAAAAAGTGCCGCCTGCTGGTCGCCTGCTGCTCCCGCAATCGGAATTTCACCACCGAAAAAAGAAGAGTCTGCATTGCCATATATCTGACTGGATGGCACCGGCACCGGCAGCATAGATTCCGGAATATCCAATTCTTCCAAAATCTCTTTATCCCATTCCAATGTGTTAATATTAAACAGCATCGTTCTGCTGGCATTAGAGTAATCGGTTACATGTATCTTTCCTTTCGTCAGCTTCCAAATCAGCCAGGTTTCCACCGTTCCAAACAATAGCTTTCCCTGCTCGGCCAATGCACGTGCACCTTCTACATGATCCAAAATCCACTTGATTTTGGTCGCTGAAAAATATGCATCTATAATTAAACCCGTTTTCTGACGATACATTTCTTCCAATCCTTTTGCCTTTAATTCATCTGCCATATCCGATGTACGGCGGCATTGCCAGACAATCGCATTATACACCGGTTCACCGGTTTCTTTGTTCCAAACAATCGCTGTTTCTCTCTGATTCGTGATTCCAATCGCAGCAATATCAGTTGCTTTTGCATTAATCATATGCATAGCCTCCACAGCTACCCCTAACTGCGTCGACCAAATCTCATTGGCATCATGTTCTACCCATCCCGGATTTGGAAAAATCTGACGGAACTCTTTCTGTGCCATTGAACAGATGTTACCTGCCTTATCGAATAAAATGCAGCGGTTGCTGGTCGTTCCGGCATCCAGTGCCATGATGTATTTCCCCATACTTTACCCCCTATACCTCAAAATTTATATTCATTATAACATCTTATACTTGAAAATAATATACAAAAAGCGGCACAAGTAAAATTACTTATGCCACTCACATTTTTATTTTTCAAATAATTTATCAATGATTGTATGCCCTTCAGCTACATAATTTCCAGAAGCTTCTGCTTCTTTTTCATTATAATTCCATGTGTTCTGCTGTTCATTCGTTGTATCATAAAGCACATATGGAACCGGTTCTGACGAATGCGTACGGATACAGATTGGTGTTGGATGATCCGGTAAAATCAGCATACGGAACTCTTCCCCTGCTGCTTTTAAACCTTCTGCAATTGGTTTTACAATTCGTTCATCCAAATACTCAATCGCTTTTACTTTTCTTTCTACACTTCCCTGATGACCCATTTCATCCGGACCTTCCAAATGAACGTAAACAAAATCATTTCCATCTTTCACAAGTGTATCAATTGCAGCCTGTGCTTTTCCTTCATAATTGGTATGAAGTCCGCCATTAGCACCTTCTACTTCAATAACCTGCATGGATGCACCCACTGCAATACCTTTCAGCAAATCTACAGCAGAAATCATAGCACCTTTTTTGCCGGTCTTTTCTTCAAAAGAAGAAAGTGCCGGTTTTGTGCCTGCACCCCAGAACCAGCAGGAATTTGCCGGATGCAAACCTTTGGCTCTGCGTTCTACGTTGATTGGATGATTTACAAGGATATCGTAACTTTTTCTCATCATATCATAGAGAAGCTGATATCCCTCTTCATCTTTACCAAAATTTGTAGGAATATAGTCTTCTATACACTGTTCCAAAATATCATGTGGCTGTGATAATTCTACCACTTCTCCTTTGTCCCAAATGAGACAGTGGCGGTAGCTGGTTCCCACATAAAATTTAAACATATCATTTTCCAATTCTTTTCTTACTGCTTCTAAAAGAATCGCTGCGTCTTCTGTACTGATTTCATCCGAGCTGTGGTCAATCATGTGACGTTTCTCGTAAGCATCCTCTTCTTCTGAAAGCGTAACAATATTACAACGAAGTGCTACGTCCGTATCTTTCATCGGAACACCAATGCTGAGCGCTTCTAATGGTGAACGTCCGGAATAATATTTCTTTGGATTGTAACCGATTACAGAAAGGTTTGCAGTATCGCTGCCCGGTTTCATTCCTTCTGGAATAGTGTGAACTAAACCCACTTCGCCCTTTTGTGCAAGACTATCCATATATGGAGTCTTGGCATATTCCAATGGCGTTTTATTATCTAATTGTGCGATTGGGCGATCGGCCATACCGTCGCCGAGAACAATTATATATTTCATGTATTTCTCCATTCTGCCGCTTTTGTATACGACAAATCATCAAATTTTGATTTTTGGGGCGTATATAAAATATAATTATTTTCACGCCTGAATCACTTTCTTACGCTCAAAACAACAAGTGTTTTGAGTTGCCCTAGATAGTTACAAAATATCAATTAAAAATTTTCAAACAGTTCTGCTTACGCAAGGCGAATACGATTTACCACTGTAATTTTTTCTGCCTTTTCTGCAAAATCAGCTTCTGTCATCGCACCTGTTGTAAATGCTGATTCACCTGCAACAACTTCTGCTTCAATATAAGAAACTTCACCAAATAAAGCTTCTACTTCTTCCTTTGAAGATGTAGTACGTACAAAGAAACGATTCTGGCTTTCTTTGTAATCAATGAGCTGTTTCTTTTCCGGTTTCCATTCAATCTGAATATGTTCACCTGCATGTTTTGTCATATCTACAATATCTGCTACCACTGCACTTGCTGTAGGAAGTTTGCCGGCACCACTGCCATAGAACATCGCATCACCAAGCATATTTCCATGTACAAATACGCCATTGAATACATCATTTACATTGCAGAGTGGATGACTCTTTGGAAGCATAAATGGTGCTACCATACAACGATAGCTGTCTCCCACACATTTGCTGGATGCCAGCAATTTAATAGAACTATTCATCTGGCTGGCATATGCAAAATCTTCGCTTGTGATCTTTGTAATACCTTCGGTATAAATATCCTGATAATCTACCTGCTGTCCGCACACCAAAGATGTAAGAATCGCAATCTTACGGCATGGATCAAATCCTTCTACATCTGCCGTCGGATCTGCTTCTGCATAACCTTTTGCCTGTGCATCTTTTAATACATCTTCAAAGCTGACACCTTCATTTGCCATACGAGTAAGCATATAGTTGGTTGTACCATTTAAAATACCTGTAATTTCTTCGATTTCATCTGCTGTTAAGCAAGTATTCAGTGGTCGGATAATTGGAATACCACCGCCTACGCTGGCTCCAAACATAAAGTTTAATCCTTTTTCTCTTGCGATAGCAATAAGCTCTGAACCTTTTTCCGCTACAAGATTTTTATTAGAAGTCGCAACCTGTTTTCCTGCCAAAAGCATTTCTTTTACAAATGTATAAGCCGGATTTACGCCGCCCATAGCTTCTACAACAATGCCGATTTCCGGATCTTCCACGATTGTTTTATAATCCTTGATTAATTTATCTTCGTTCTTATCTCCTGGAAAATCTCTTAAATCTAAAATATATTTTACTTCAAGAGCTTCACCGGCACGTTCTGCCAAAAGCTCCTGATTCACTTCTAATACTTCTGCTACACCGGATCCGATGGTGCCGTATCCCATAATTGCAATTTTCATGTCTTCTTACTCCCTAGCTATAATTTTTGCGTAATGTACGCCTTCTACCTGTTCAATTGCCTCAACCAAATCTTCCACTTGAGCTGTTTCACGATATACATCAATACTCAAAGTTAACGTTGCAATACCGTTAATCGGTACCGACTGATGAATGGTCAATATATTGCACTTAAACTTATCAATTGCCTGTAAAATATTAGACAAAAGTCCGGGTACATCATCTAATTGGATGACCAAAGTAATTGTCTTTCCTTTTTCATTTTCATGAAACGGAAAAATATCATCCTTATATTTGTAAAACGAACTGCGACTAATGCCAACAGCATCTGTAGCATCTTGTACAGAAGCTGCTTTGCCTGAGTCAAAAAGTCGTTTTGCTTCTACTACTTTTAACAATACTTCCGGTACTGCCTTTTCTTTCAGCACGAAGTAATTTGTCTTTTCTGGCATTTCTTACTCCTTTTGTACGTCACACAAAGACATTTGTATCTATGAGGAAGATATTAACATAACCAAAAGTTAAAAGCAACCCCTTTTATTAGTACATTTCGTTATACTTATCATAACAAAATATAAATTGCCCTTGTTTTTGAAACGTTAAAATATGTTTTATATTGCAAAAGCATGTTATTCTCGCGTTTTTGTTTTTTAACATGCTCAATTT
>CAYVGA010000061.1:0-13291 GCA_964449855.1 uncultured Lachnobacterium sp. | reverse complement strand
CCGTTCTCCCACTTAGATACTGCTTGAAAAGATACACCTAGGTAATTTGCTAAAACATCCTGCGAAATATTCATTTCTTTTCTCAGTTTTTTTATTTTTCTTCCAATACTCGCATTCACTTGCATTTACTCCTACTATATTCACTAAATATAAATAATACTATCTACTATTTCTATAAATTCTGGGTCATGACTAGTAAACATCACCGTCTTTTTTGTATCTTTTAGCAATTCAATAAATTCTTTTTTCCACTTTCTATCTAAGAATGTTTCTGGCTCATCAAATATCAGCAATGGTCTATCTTCCATGACTACTCGTGTAAAATCAACTCTTTTTCTTTCTCCACCTGACAGAAATTCTTCTTTATAATCCATTAACTTATCAACCTCATATTTCTGTGCAGCAGATTTATCTCTTATAATATCGAAAATATTTGCTGATATGTAATTTCCTACTGTATCTCTAAATAAAACGGAATTTGCATCAACATAACTTATTATACTTCTTAATTTTCGCTTGTCAATTTTTTCTCCATTATACAGTATTTCCCCTTCTTGACAATCTAATATTCCCATCAATAAATATAATAGTGTTGTTTTTCCTGAACCATTTTCTCCTATAATTGCAACCTTATCGCCCTTTTTAATTTCAACATTTTGTTTAAATTCAAATCCAAAATTTGTATAATTATATTTTAATGGCGTAATAACAAGGCTTTCAAACTTTGTAATGCCAATATCCTGTGGCGAATTAACCAAATCTTCTAATTCGTTTTCCATCTCGTGTTTAGTTTTATATGCTAATATAACTTTATCTATATTACTAAATTGTTTTTGCAGAATAGAATAATAATAACTCATTGATATTACAGTACCTATTTGTATATGATTTATTTCAACTAAATATAAACCAAATAGAATTATAAAAATATATACAATATTCTCCCACAAATAATTTATTCCCCCAAATATATTATCTGTTATTTCTTTTCTCTTTAGTAATTTTGTTAACTGATTACTTAATCGCAAGAGTTTATCCTGCGCGATATCAATCAATTTGTTTATATGCATAAACTCATACGTTCGAACACTTTCAAATAAGCTATTATTCATCTCTTGCTGTTTACACATACAACTCATTTTTTGTTTCGTTAATATACTCGAAATAATTTCTGATTTAATCCAATTTAATAATACTAGAAAAAATACAAAAGCGGTATAATATACGTCTATTGCTCTTGCCAAAAATAGTGATATAATAATAAGTATAGCAAATTCAAAGCTATATACATATATATCAGAAATAGACCAGCGTAATTGAATACTATTATCAATAATTTTTGATGATAAATTTCCTGGTTCATATTTTAAAATGTGAGTTGGATTTTGATTAAGAACTTTATTCAATAAATATTCATCACCCTCTATGGATTTCTTCAAGAAAATTTTATTACCTAAATATAAAATTACTGGATTCAAAAAACATACCGTAAAAAAAAGTAACAAAAAGGATACCATATTTTCCAACTTAATATTATTTCCACCTATAATCTCTGTTGTCATATTTCCCAGAATAATAGCAAATAAAATTGAAACAATATCAGTTAACGTAACTGCAAGCATTTGAATCAAAATAGAAAATCTAAATATTTTTTTAATTTCACATACTATTTTCTTTATTAACATACTCTCACTTCCCTACAACACAAATCATCATATAAGGAACTATTGGTTACAATAATAATCATCCCTTCATACATTCTTAATAAATCTTTAAACAAGTATTTTTTATTTCTATCTAATGAATTTTCCGGCTCATCAAAAATTAGAATCCTTTTTTTAGACGCAAAAGCACATACTATTTGAACAATTTTATTTTCTCCACTAGATAATTCCTTTGTATTTTTTTGAAGCATGTCATCGTCAATTCTAAAATATTTTTTCAATTCATTTATTATAAATGGATCATAGTTTTTGAACAATTCATCTACTTTAAACTCCCATTCCATAAAATCCTGTGGTACATAAAAAAACAATTCACTCTCCTCAATATCTTTAATATTGAAATCATCAACTATAATTTCTCCACTATAGTCAGGCATCAAATTTAACAAGCTCTTTATAACAGTACTTTTTCCACCCCCATTTTGCCCTTTAATTAAGATTTTGTCATTTTGTTGAATTGTAAATGACATATTATAGTCAAGAAACAAAGGATGATAATTATTAAAAACAATCTTTTTGCACATTCTCTTAACAACTTTGCTTTCGCTATTCACTGTAATAATCTCATCTATTCGACGCTTAGACACATCATACATTTTTTGATTTTTAATAATATCAATTTCCGAAATAAACATACTTAATATCTGGTTCCCCAATAATAATATTATTAATAACTCTGACAGCGACAAATCTGATATCTGCATCACTATTAAACCAATAAAACAAAGACCAAATTGAGATATCACAGATATCATTTGAATCACTGCTTTATATACTTGTATATTTTTTTCACTCTGTGCACCAACATGATAATATTGAACATTATATTGATGTATCCTTTTGATAAAATAATCATTTCTAAAAAACCAAGTCTTTTTAAAATTTAGAAAAATATCATAATATATCTCTTCAATTTTTTCTTCTATTTCTAATGTACTTAAATAGTTTTTTGAAAAAATTGTGCCAAAATAATGAGGAATACACGTTTGTATAAGACCGATTATAAAAATTATAATCAAAAAAATGGGACTTATAACGTAAATGTATGTACCAAATATACCTATCGATATAAGATTTGTAATAAATGTTATAGCACCATAATTCTCATACTCAACACAATAGAGAATATCATTTTCAAAAATTTTAGAAATTCTTGTTTCGTCTTTCTCAATTTGAGAAAAATAAAAATATCTATTTAAAATATGCTTTTTACTTTTATCAACGAGTTTTATTTTTTCTAGAGCGTAAAAATGCAAGCACACAAATCCCGCTATACATGAGAGAATGAACATTATGATGTTCATTGCCTGCACTGAACCCATAAATACATTATCAATCAACTGCGAAAAAACTACCGTTGACATTGATAATAGTATATTACTTAAACCTATATACACCCTACTTCTTGTATTATGCATTTGCATATTTTATACATCTCCATCCTGTTCTATCAATTCTAATGTTGGACAAATCTCTGTTAAGTTTTCATTTCTCTAAATTTTTCTATTGTAAAAACTGTTTCTATTTTATCGGTTATATCTCCTAACTTAAACAAATCTGAAGGGAAAAACGCACATGGTAAAATTTCTCCATATTCATTTATAATCCATTTATAAAATCCACATCGAAGCGACTTCGGCTTGTTTTTTTCAATAAATGTAGACAAATACTTTATTTGACGAATTACACTTTATAAATGCATTATTTGTTTCACAATCAAAACTATATAAGGATAAATAAACATGTATCCCAAGGTGAAATAATTGCTCTACTATCTTTATTAAGTAAACCCGCTAAAAATTCAGTAAACATCTTCTTAATTCTCCTTTCGTCCATATCAAGTAATCTTTTAGTTTTAAAATACGCGTATTTATATCAACAATAAAAGTATAGACAAACAACAAATGGAGATAAATAACGTAACCATAGAATTTTTTTCAACTAATAATAGAATCACATCGCTACATATGTAACTAATCCACATATTATGATGTGGGTGTCAAAAGTCAGTTTTTTAAAGACCCTTGACACACATACAATTATTTTTGTTCTTTGATAACTGAATAAAACTATGTTTTCAATGAAAATAGCAAGACAGCTGGCTGTTTTTCCCTTTATGCCATCTCAAAACTTCTGCATTTTAGTTTTCCTTTGGTAAAGCGTATTAATTTACTGACATTTAGGGCAGCAATTTTAAAGCCAAAGAACTGTTTTGTCTTCAGCTTTCCTCTGACTGGCATTTTATCTACCATGTATTTATTTCTAATAATGGATGGAACCGTTTCCAACATCATACTTTTCATCCGAAACCACTTCAAAAGGCTCTCTTCTGAAACAAAAGCAATTTACCTTATCACTCGCAGATAACATATTCTCTAATCTCTTTCTGGTTAAAGGGAATGTAATCATATCTAATGCATTCTCTCTCTTTACCCATTTAACTTCCGAACTTTCACTGCTTGTGTCCAGTTCTCCCTTTACATATATACATGTAAAATCTATATTAACCACATCTTTTTCTACATTTTTACATAATCCTACGAAGCCTGTAATTTCAACATCAACACCCGACTCTTCTCGGATTTCTCGCATTAACGCCTCTTCAAAAGTTTCTCCTGGTTCCACCATTCCGCCTGGATATTCCCATCCTCTTCTTGGGCTATTTATTAGTAATATATCTCCATTATCATTTGTTACCAATCCGGCAACAGAAACAAAATGTGTATAATTCATTGTAACTCTCCCCTAAATCCACTTCTACTTCTCAAAATGTTTTCCCATCATAGATAAATTATTTGCCGCATAAAAACCTAACTTTTTATAAAAGTGCATATGCTTTTCATCATTTACACTGATAAGTTCTATATGCTCCACACCATTTTTTCTCACTATAGATTCTAGTTCCGTCATAAACGCAGATCCATATCCTTTATTTTGAAATCCATCAAAAATAACTATCTCCTCTAAGAAATATGCCTTTAAATCATCAAACTCTTTATAATATCCCATGACAAATCCAGTCATAGTTTCACCATCTAATTGCACAAAACATTCTGCATCTTCTATTGTCATGACCTGATGTATTCTTTTATAAGCTTTCTCGTATGTCCAACAACCATCTTGGCAATTGTTGTAATAATCGATATATGCGCTTACTACCTTACTAAGATTTTCCTCCGTTAACTTAGTATACTTCATTTATCATATTTCCCTTCTTATACCCTAAAATTTAAAAATATTGTTAAACTTGTCCCCTTTAAACGTCTTTTGAGCCATTCTCCACATCGCTTTTGCATGAATCCTGTCATGCCATATAAATCGACGTAACAACTTACGAACAGACCACATTTCCCCGTAACTTCCCTCTTGCAATCTTCCTTCTAAAAAGTTCGAACTGGTTTCCAGCCTTTCGAATCCATGCTTTCTACATTCCAAAATGGTTCCTTCATTATCCACTTCAATTCCTACTTCTGCAAAGTAATAACTATTTACTCCCTTTGTATGTAAATACATCTCTTCCGCCGTTCTTGGAACCTGTCCATAAAAAGTTTTACGTTCTGGTAACGTACTTATCGTTTTATCTGGAATTGACTCATATAATTTCAAGAAATCTGCAGCTGATTTTAAAGCCAAATCTCTTAACACTATATATTCTGACATAATGAGCGGTTGTTCTTCCGACTCAAAAATCACATCGCTATCTGCATCTCGGATTTCCAAATCCGAATTCTTTTCCTGCACGATTACAACATCAATATTTTCTTTCATCTCATTGCCTAGCCAAGCAGAATATGTACTTATCTCACTTCCCATTTTTCGAAGTGCAACATCTAAGCTTTCTCCCCTTGTATATGCACCAACATACTTCTTTGCATATAGCAGAGTATCATCTCCGTTGTGTTCCCAAATACATTCTATTTTCATTATCACACCTATAATTTCTTAGTAAAACAAATAATTCTGTTTGCTTCTACAAATCCCATCTTTAAATGGAATCTCAAACTCTCTTCGTTCTCCAACTCGCAATCGCTCGCAAATTCCGTGCATCCCTGTTCTTTGGCATAATTCTGACATGCATTCAATAGCTGCTTTGCAACACCTTGCATTCGTTCTTCCTCAACAACAAAGATTCCCTCTAAATATCCTACTGGACTACTTTCCGTTCCCTCTACATAGTCACGACGTAATCCACACTGTGCAAAGGCTATTGCTTTATTCTCGCGATATGCCAAGAACACTGCACCACCATTATTTATATAGTCTTCAAAATCTGCATTTAACTCTTCCACAGTACTTGAATCCCACATTTTTACTGCAAGTTTTGCCACCTGCTCTATTTCACTTTTTGTTGCTTTCTTGATTTCCATATTTTATCCCTTATAATCCGTCTATAGTATTCCTTTATTATATAAAAAGATGTTACAAAACCAATTAGGATTTTGTAACATCTTTCTTGAGTGAAAAAATTACTCTATATATACGTTTGATAACAAACATAGTATCTGGAGACTCTAATCCTCTATGCTTTCAAAAGATTGAGAAAGTCCCATTTTTCGTATATTATCCAACCATTGGTATATCATCGTTCTATTAAACTTTAATTTTCCATTCTCATCTCTTACTTTTTCCAATGCTAATGCTAAATATGCATATTCGTTTTCAATATACGTAGCAAACACGCCTTGATCATCCGTATTAATAGATACTTGAATCTGCGGAACACTCTCTAATTCCTCTTGATTAAGTGCAAGCCCATTATTATACCAATTCAAGATCGGATGTTTATCATATCGCTTAAATGTTCCAATCAAAGCATTCGAACTTGGATTTGTCTCAATACAGATTCCTCTATGAGCAATCTCGTACTGCATTCTCAACTGTATTTTTTTTACAGCTTTGATAATACTTGGATTTACTTTAATTTCTATTTTTCTGTCTCCCTCTTTTTTAACAGCACCATTATAATGATATACATGATATAGATACGCTGCTTCTGGATTATATCGTATCCTATAATTCTCTGGGAAAATTTTATTAATCCCAAATTCATCCCAATCATCACGTATACGAGAATTCAAAACAAAAAATCCGCTTCTAAAAAATTCTGGATTATCCCCTCTCAGTTTCCACGAATCATAATATGTATTAATCGAAAAATAACATTGATTATTACCATAATTATGTTTTATCTTTCTCTCATCAAAGTATTTAATAGCATTTTCAACAACTGACGCAAAATAAGTATGGTTCATATTATTTAAATACACAATTCTAAAATATTCGTTATATCTCTTTTCAATGTATCTAATCGTATCTTCACAGCCTTCAATACGATATTTTCGAATCTTTGCATACAACCAGACCAGATTATCCAAATATTCCATCTGCGATATTAAAATACGATTTGATTTGGATTCATACCAATTCTCAACATCAATACCTAGTGCCAAAGCATGTCCTAATCTATCTCCACATCTCAGATTTAGAAATGAAATAGCTTCATCTATAGCTCTTAATCCATCTACAATATCAAGGAAATCTTCTCCGACATGATAGGTAACTGATAAATCAGGTAATACTTTTTCTTCATTTGATAAATGGTCTTTATACAAGATAGAATTATTTTTTAGATACCTAAATGCCTGTGCAAACACCTCTGGACGACATACAATTTCTTCTGATGCAGCATCTATACCACGAATTCTTTCCGCAATATCATAATACGTCTGTCTAAACATACTTAAAGCCAATGCTTGTTTCTTGACTTCTAATCTCTTTGTATAATGACGATACTCCGTTCCCCAATTACAAATATCTTTCATTCCTTTATCTTCTTGCTTTATAAAATGACAAACATAAAAGAATCTGTTCTTTAATTCTAAGCGCTCTTTCTCGTCTTCTATGCCATCTAAAATGCTATTATCATTTTTCTCAATTGCTAATTTATATTCGATTGACGTAGATTTCGGAGTAATTCTTGCTTCTAATTTTTTTATATGTTGATTCAAAATCGTGTCTTTTACCGCCATCTTTAAATATGTCTTTTCAAATGGTGTTCCGTCTATAAAATCCTCTTTTCTATTTTGATATAAAAGGAAATTACTAAATCCTACATTTCCATTTGCCTGAATCAACTCTGCTCTAATGTTTTCTTTTATCAATAAATAGGCATAAAACCAATCTAAATTTCCAAAGAACTTGTCATCCCTATATATTTTTCCAAAAAGCTCATATAAAAACCATCGCTCACCGCTTATTACCTCGTTCAAATGATTTTTATAATTTACAACAAGCCATTTTTCACAAAGCATATAGTCTAATTGACCAGGGGCATACTCTTCTCTTTTTTCCATAATATCTCGATTTATATCTGGAAGATATGTTAAAAGCAAAAGCGGATTTTTTAATAATTCCTCTATGCAAAATATTCAATTCCTCTATCTAATATGTGTTGCCTAAATAACTTATACCACTCCATGTTACCAATCCCTTTTAATCCTGTATCAAAATCTCTTCCAACATCTTTCTTTCAAAAATAAACCAATCACATCAAGTGATTCTCCTTCATAATACTGTACCAATAATTTTTTAAACTCTGGTACATCCTTTTCTGGTATAACCAACAGCCCCATCCCTTGTGCAATCAAATAATGATTTGCGAAGATAACCGAAGCTCTCTTATTACCGTCTTTAAACACCTGTGTCTTCATGCAGTACATACACAATTCAATGGCTATATCAATTGGCTCTTTATCCTTCTTTCTAATCTCATCTATTCTTTCGATTACCACCGATTCCATAGGCAATGGTGGCACATAGCTCGTTCCACCTATCTGCACAGGAATACCACGAATGCGACCACCATCGTAAAAGAAACCTTCATTGACTAGCTTTGCAATATGGCAAAGCATATGATAATTACTTTCGCTCTGAATAACATCTCTATCTAAAATAAATTCCCATGCATGCTTCAAGTTAAGAATCTTCTGCACATCAGTAGCCGATACTCCATTGACTTGTCCATTTTCAATGATATCCTCTGTCTGTGGAAAAGTAGTCGCAACACCTTCCAACACCGCCTGATCATAAATATTCGCTTTCATATTTGCTCTGGCAAAATCCAAATTCTGCAGTACTCTACTTGAAAGCTCTTTATCCTCATATCCAAGTGCTGTTAAATCCTTATTGATTTTACGAATGGTTTTATTTAAATCTTTACGTTCCTTAGCATTACGTAAAAGCAGCTGATACAATTCGTCCGAATATACATCCACATATGTAGATGTAAGTTTTCCTGCTACTCGTTTACGCATATACAAATATCTCGCACCATTTGCTTCCTTGATTTCTGGATTACCATCATATGGCATCAGATTAAGTCTTGCCTGTATATCAGCTCTTTGCTGTAATAATTCTTGAATTTCTGAATAATTTGCACCCATTCCTATCACCTCTCTCTTTTAGGGAACTTTTATGTTATGTATTGTATGCAAAAGTTCCCTATTTATCAAGAACTTTTAGGGAACTTTCTTTATTTATTTTCTTGTAAAAGTTCCCTATTTTAAAAAAATATATTTGGTCCCTAATTGACACTTTCGTCCACAGAACCATAAAAAAAGAAGACCAAATCAGCGAAATCCATTGATTTTACTAGTTTTTTCTGACTTGCTCCTATTATAGCAGTTTCGTCTATACGGCGTACAATACCTGTAGCTTTCATTTCCTCTTCCTCCACTTTTATACTAGTTTCTGTTAGTTTTTTGCTGTGGAGTTATTATGTGGAAATCTTTGATAATTATACTTTTTTGCAAAAATTATGAACAAAGCTTCCAAAATTTCTAAATTTTAAAGATTGAACATATAAAGAATGGACGATAACTTTTTACGTCATCGCCCATTTGAATTGTATCATTATTCTGTTGTATCATTAAATCGCTTACTTTCAGCAATCAGAGTATTCTTTTCTGCTTCTGTA
The DNA here is from genome assembly GCA_964449855.1 of uncultured Lachnobacterium sp. Lineage (GTDB taxonomy): Bacteria > Bacillota > Clostridia > Lachnospirales > Lachnospiraceae > Roseburia. The sequence goes on along the minus strand of CAYVGA010000061.1, from coordinate 3,592 downwards.
ATGCTATCTGTAACATCTGCAACATATACATAAAACATTCTTGGTCCATCAATATATTCTGAGGTTTCCAAATGCCCTACGTCATCAATCCAGCGTACCTCACCATCTTTTCGAATGATACGATAACGAATATAATCCATATTTCGGTCGGTTTCTTCTATCTGACTCTTTATCTCCCACTCTACGCGTTTGATATCCTCCGGATGCACAAAACCTGTAAACGTATTGCCCGTCAGTTCTTTAAACTCTGTAGAAGTCCTACATCCAAACATCTGCACCACCGGTGGATTTGCATACAATAACTTCTCCTCCCCATCCGCTAGATAAATGAAAAATCCATTGGACATGATTTCTAATGATTTTGTCATCTTCACACGTAAATCACTTTCTTTTTCGCGCATCAATGATTCAATACTACGAATAGTCATGGTTGCTGTTTTAGGCACACCATTTTCACGTTCAGATACGGTAATCGTTGTAACGCACCATTCCTCACCTGCCGGAAATACACTTCTCTTATATTTATATTCCACACTATTTTCTTTACGAAGTGCTTTTCTAAGATTTTCCATTGATAAAAATTTTCGAATGCCTTCTTCATCGTATGGACGAATCTTACCACTTTCGAATCCTCGGCTAATCATCTCATCAAAATTTCCTCGATGAAGAATATCATCTGCATAAGGGTAAATCATGCGGCAATAATTATCCTGAAGATGTATGAAATATACTTCACGGAAAGACTGCATAATATTTCCGGAAACACTTTCATAGATATGCGAATGTGTACTATCCTGCATCATGCAGCATGCATATCCTTCTTTATATGGATACCATTTCAAATCATAATACCGGTTAGATACTTCACTATAAATATAATCTTCACTTTCTATGCCATCGTATGCTGCTGCACACATTGCATTCAAAAAGCTTTCCATTTTCTCCTGGAACAAACATTGAATCAGATATCCCAGACGCTGCATATCACCGCCGCCAATCTGGCTCATCTGTGTATTCGCAAACCTTATCTGGAAATAATATGGTCTTCCCTCTGAATTCACATATGGCTTGTAAATCGCAAAAGGAACCGGCAAATTGCCATAATAACGTTCTAATTCCGCAATTTGTTTTTCCGACAAATCATCCATATCCTGATACATCGGCACAGGAACCTTTGTCTCTGCTTTTTTTGCCGTCATATCTGTAAGCGATGCATAGAACATGCGATGTTCATCCTTTTCTCGCAGGAAATACACACGAATATTCACCCAAAGCGTCAACCCATCTCTACGCACAAGATTAATAAAACCGGAAGCTCCTTCACTCTGTTTTGCATACGCTTCTTCAAAAATAGCATACAGATTCGGTCTGTCATCATCTCGTACACTGTTCCAGAACCGTTTCTGATAATCCTCTTCTTCCTGTCTTGGCACACCCATCAACTCAAAATATTGATGATTTACACGAGTAATCTCAATTTTCTTTCCTACCATTTCATAAAAAACAGCAGGTCCCAAAATATTATTGATAACCGTATCATTAAAGAGGTTAGTATCCATAAATTCCCTAAGGTGAATCGATTCTGCCTGACGATACCAAAAACCACTATGATCTAAATGCTCATCATCGGAAAGTCTCTCTTCAAATGCTTCGATAGACATTGGTCTGTAATAATAAAAACCCTGTGAATAACTACATCCCATTTTTCGTAAAAGGTTTTCCTGTATGATATTTTCTACACCCTCTACTACAATTGGAATTCGCATCTGTCTTGCCATATTGATTACAGACTCTAAAATACCAACGCCCTTTTCTTCTTCATTCTCATTGATTTCCAAAAAACGCATGTCCATCTTTAATACATCAACCGGCACACTCTTTAGCATATTCAAAGAAGAATAACCACTTCCAAAGTCATCCATCATGACAATAAAACCATAGTCTCTTAATCGATCTACAGCTTCTATAATCGCATCGCCTTCTTCTGCATATGCACTTTCTGTAACCTCTATCTTTAACAATTCCGGCGAAATATCATATTTTTCTACTAAAGATATGATATAGTTTGGAACATCCAATGAAAAAATATCGATCCTAGATACATTTACAGAAATTGGTACTGGTTTGTATCCTCTATCTAAACAGCTTCTTAACCACCTGCACACTTTCTCCCATACAACTATGTCCAAGTCCGCAATAAAGCCGTGGTTTTCCATAACCGGAATAAATATACCTGGTGATATCAAGCCTTTTTCTCCATGCATCCAGCGAACCAAGGATTCACCGCCTACAATTTTAGACTGATTAATATCCACCTGCGGCTGAATGTAAAAGGTAAATTCATCCTTCTCAATACCTTCTCGAATCTCAGAAAGCAGACGAATTTCTTCTTCTTCTTTCCCATCCATTTCTTTCTTATATTCACAACATCTGTTCGCATAATTTCCCATTACATAAGAAAGTGCAACTGTCGCGTGATTATACATCTGAAGAATCGGTTCAGCCTTATCTGCAATTACATAAAGACCATACGCTGGTGGAAATCCTGCTGTTTCATTTTGAATACGGATTTCCTCGCGGATCTTTTTACGCAATTCTTTTAAAGCATCTTTGTTATATTCTGTAACCATAGAGAAATTATCTCCGCCTAAATAACCCAAGACGCTGTCATGTTCTTTTTTATATTCTTTCAGTAAATCTGAAATTACCAGAAGAAGTCGATTTCCTTCTTCTTCCCCTCGAATCTGATTAAACAAGCCAAAATGTTCAATATCAATTGCAATCATGCAATACTGCTTCTCATCAGTTTCTTTCAAAAACACTTCAGCTTCTGCAAAATATGCAGAGCCGAAGTATAATCCAGTAAGTGGATGTCTTTCTCCCATTCAATACGTACATAGCAAAATTTCCTGCTATGCATCCCCCTTATTGTAAAAATGAATCATAAGAAATTTACTTTGCGCGTTTCTTATGATTGTCGCGGTGCTCGTCAAAACTGTATGCAAGCATCCGCTTTTCCTCGTTACTCGCGCATATTAAATACGGTCTTTAATTTTTGCAAAAGCTGCTTCGTCACCAACAACTACTACATCTTCATGTAACTGAAGAATAGATGCTGGTACCTGTGGTGTAATTGCACCAAAGAATGCTTTTTCAACGATGTCAGCTTTGTCAGCACCACTAACAACTACAAGGATTTTCTTTGCCTGCATGATTGTTCCAATACCCATTGTATATGCCTGTGTAGGAACTTCTTCTTTTGAAGCAAAGAAACGAGCATTTGCATCAATTGTAGACTGTGCTAAATTTACGCAGTTTGTATTCTTTACAAATGCATCTGCCGGTTCGTTAAAACCGATGTGTCCATTGTGTCCCATACCAAGAAGCTGTAAATCCTGTCCACCGGATGTTCTTACGATTTCATCGTATTTCTGGCATGCTTCTTCTGCATCTTCAATTGTTCCATCTGGTACATAAGTATTGTTTACATCAATATTTACCTTGCTGAATAAATGATGATTCATGAACCAGTAGTAACTCTGGTCATTATCATGTGTAAGACCTCTGTATTCATCTAAGTTTACACTTGTAA
>CAYVGA010000060.1:0-13384 GCA_964449855.1 uncultured Lachnobacterium sp. | reverse complement strand
TATAAATACCTGTCATAACGTTAACTGCACCAAGTTCTGTTTCCTGACCAACTTCGAAGCCTTCTAAGCCTTCTTTTGTTTCTTCTTCGAAAAGAACTTCGTAAGATGGGTTATAAACTACTTCAGAAACACCAGTAATACCATACTTTTCAAAATCGATTTTTGACATAATTATTACCTCTTTCTTTTGATAAAAATTTTTAACATATATCTTCAAGATTTACTTAAAAGCAATCCAAAGTTATCCATGTTAATATATTCCTTATTATACAAAATATTCTTCATTCGTCAATACCTGACTTTTTTCTTTCTTATAATATTTTTTATAACATTTTCTAATAAAAGACTTGGTAAAAGCTCTATAAAATCATTGCGTTTCCTTTTATTTCGGTGTAGAATAAACTTAATTATTTAATGGAAAAAGGGGTTATATGTTTATGAATATCAATGAAGGCAAAGTACTGATTTGCGACGATTCCATTCTCGCACGTAAACAAATCAAGGATATTATTGCGGTGGCAGGCTCTCCTGCCATTTTAGAAGCTTCCAATGGCGAAATTGCTGTTCAAATTTATAAGGATGAGAAACCGGATTTAGTATTTCTTGATATTGTTATGCCAAAAAAAGATGGCAATATGGTTATTGATGAAATTATGGCATTTGATTCCGAAGCAAAAATTATTGTTGTGTCTTCTGTAGGAACACACTCTCAATTGAAAGCTGCTTTAGAAGGCGGTGCTTCAGATTTTGTTCAGAAACCAATTAATCAGATGCAGATTATAGACGCAGTTAATAAATATCTCGGAAGGTAAAATCTATGTATACACAATTTTTTGGAAATTATTTATTTTCCAATGGTTATTTAACCAAGGAACAGCTCCTCTCTGCACTTAACCGTCAGAACAAGGTACAGATTCGTGTAAGTACCATGGCTATTTATACCGGTTATATGTCTGCACAGGAAATTGAATATATCATCGACTTACAGAAGCAAGAAGGCAAACGATTCAGCGAGATTGCAATTCGCGAACGTTTCTTAACACAAGAACAGGTAATTGAAATACTTAATATGCACGTACCTGACTATCTTCTTCTAGGACAGGTTCTCTTAGATGATGGTATTTTTACATACGATGAATTTGAAAACATCTTTGCTGATTATCGTTCACAAACCGAATTTTTTGATATGGATTTACATACAGATAATCAAAATGATTTCAAATCCATGATTGATAATTTTTCCATCATTGCCGAAACTGCAATTCCGGATTTTGCAAAAGCTTATCTCGAACTGCTTTATAATAACTTTGTACGCTACATAGGTGATGACTTCTATTCACTTCCACCTAATGTTTGTCCGGAATTTCCAACCGAACACTGTGTTTCCCAGACACTCGAAGGTCATTTTCTAGTAAATACATATTTGGCAATGGACGATGCCACTGCTATAGAATTTGCACAGAGATATTCCGGTGAATCTTTTGCCGAATACGATGCCTATGTATCTGCTGCAATTGAAGATTTACTGAATCTTCATAATGGATTGTTTATTGTAAATGCTTCCAATGACCGTTCCAATGAACTGTCAATTGGAACCATTGAATTACACGAGAATACCATTTTAATGCTTCATCAGCCAACTATTCTCTTCCCTATCTGCTATCCATTTGGTATTATTTATTTTATCCTGGAAGTTATCAATCCCTAAAAATAATACGTGATTTTTAGCAGCTATTTTTAATGCATATTGCAAATGCCCTGTCACATATGACAGGGCATTTATAATATGACTATAGATATTCTTTTTTATTTTCCTGATTTAACTTGTCAACAATTTGTTTGACATCCTGTGTTCTCTGCTTATTACAAACCAGTACTGCATCCTCTGTTTCTACAATAATCAGGTTCTCCACTCCAATCGTTGTAACCAAACGGCTCTTCGCATAAGAAATCGTATTTTTTGTATCTATATTGATTTGCTTTCCAACAATGATATTTCCATTTTCATCCTCATCATATAGCACATTCATATTTTCCCAGCTTCCAACATCACTCCAGCCAAAATCACCCGGAATAACCAGAACATCATTGCTCTTTTCCATAATTCCATAATCAATCGAAATTTTAGGAATTGTTGGATATACCTCTTCAATCACTTTACTCTCTTTGGAAGTGCACATTGCTGTCCCAATGGCTTCTATACAAGCATATACTTCTGGCAGTAATTCCTGCATTTTCTTCAAAATCGTAGATGCTTTCCAGATAAACATACCGCTGTTCCACAAGTATTCACCACTGAAAAGATAAGCTTTTGCCGTTTCAAAATCCGGTTTTTCTTTAAATTCCAATACTTTTTTCACACCTGTACATTCAGACTTATCAAACTTGATATATCCGTAACCGGTTGCAGGATAAGTTGGCTGAATCCCGATTGTAATCAGTTTATCTTCTTTTTCTGCTGTGTTAATGGCTTCTTTCAAGACTCTGGTAAATTCTATTGTATTTTGGATAAAATGGTCTGCCGGCGATACACACATAATTCCATCGCCATATTTTTTCACAATTTCCATTGCTGCATAACCAATACATGCAGATGTATTCCGTGCGGATGGTTCTGCCAAAATATGAGTTTCCTCTAATCTCCCTGCGGTTGCAGACTTCATTTTAGAAGCCTGTGCCGCATTTGTAACAACAAACATATCCTGCTGTTTTACCACAGTCGCAATACGGTCAATTGTTTCATTTATCATTAAATCTTTACCGCTTAAATTTAATAATTGTTTTGGTTCTTCCTGACGGGACAGCGGCCAGAATCTTGTTCCACCACCACCTGCCATAATCACTCCGTATACATTCATGGTTGCAGACTCCTATTTCTTAAAGCAGTATTTGATACGCATCCATGTCAAACGAATGATGGTCTTTAAATATCCAATCACGAATTTACCCATATCACGTTTAGATTCACCGCCGATACGTTTATTAAAATAAATTGGTGTTTCGCCAATTCTTAATTTTTCTTTGTTTGGTTTATTTAATTCCAATTTCAAAAGAATCTCTTCTACAATATCAAAATACTGGCTTTCCAATTTACACTTTTTTAATTGTGCTGTATTGTACATACGAAAATCCGTCGACAAATCTTTTCCTTTTAAACCAAGACAAACACGGAAAATCACATTTAACACACGAGACAGGAAAATCGAAAATGCATAATCATTGGTAACACCACCTTTGACATAACGCGAACCGATGACAACATCATATTTTCCTGTTTTATACATTTTATAGATTGCCGGTATCGCAGTCACCGGATGGGAACCATCGGCATCCATAATCAGGAATTTATCATATTTTGCTGCTTCAATACCGGTGCGGTATGCTCCGCCAAAATTCGGATATTTCTGATTAAAATATTTCACACCGTGTTCCTTGCAGACTACTTCTGTATCATCCATGCTTTTTGCACCATCAATAATCAGGATCTCGTATTCTTCCCCGCATTTTTCTACATTTTCTTTAATTTTAGGTAATAAAACTCTTAAATTGTCAGCTTCTTTATATGCCAATAAACAAACAGTAATCGCCATTTACTAATCCCTCTTCTAATTATATATTTATATATGCGAATAAGAAGTCCGCAGATTACTCCACGAACTTCTTATAAATTTATCATAACTATTCAGTGTCTTCATAATACTGTACTAAATAATTACAATTTATCATAATTATTTATTTTACATACCAAGGAACGCTTTTACTACAGTTTCCATTTCATCTACTTCACACACTGTATTATGTAATACTTCTGCACTTCTGATTTCTTCAATCGCATTTGGAACTGTAACATTACCAAGCTTGCTAAGTTCATCTACAAGTTCAAAATCTGTCCATGTATCATATTTGCTATCGATTGCATTCATAACACTTCTTGTAAATTTGAAAGGACTTGCAGTAGATGCAATGATTGTCTTTGTATCTGCATCGCCTGTTTCTGCTTTGTATTTGTCATATACACCTGCAGCTACGGCTGTATGTGTATCAATAATATAGCCTGTATCTTCATAAAGTGCTTTGATTACTGCCGCTGTTTCTGCCTCACTTGTATAATTACCATAGAAGTCTTTTAATGCTTCTTTCATTTCATCGGTAATTTCATATTTACCGGTTGTTGAAAGTGATTTCATCAATTCTGCATTCTTATCTGCATCATTTCCTGCAATACGGTAAATTAATCTCTCCAAATTAGAAGAAATTAAAATATCCATAGATGGAGAATTTGTCAAAATAAAATCTCTGTTCTTGTCATATTCACCTGTTGCAAAGAAATCAAATAATACTTTGTTTTCATTGGATGCACAGATTAATTTTGCAATTGGAAGTCCCATATTTTTTGCATAGAATGCTGCTAAAATGTTACCAAAGTTACCGGTTGGAACAACTACGTTTACCGCTTCGTCTTTCGCAATTACACCATTTGCGTACATTTTTGCATAAGCATATACATAATAAACAATCTGTGGTACCAAACGACCAATATTGATAGAGTTGGCAGATGAGAACTGGTATCCGGCAGCATCTAATTCTGCTTTTAATGCTGTATTAGAGAACATTTCTTTTACACCAGTCTGAGCCTGGTCAAAGTTACCATGAATACCTACAACATGTGTATTTGCACCTTTTTGTGTTACCATCTGTTTTTCCTGAATTGGGCTAACACCATTCTTTGGATAGAATACAACAATTTTTGTGCCTTCTACATCAGCAAAACCAGCCAATGCAGCTTTGCCGGTATCACCGGATGTCGCTGTTAAAATAACAATATCATTTTTCACATCATTCTTGCGGGCAGATGTGATTAATAAATGTGGCAGAATGGATAATGCCATATCCTTAAATGCAATGGTAGAACCATGGAATAATTCTAAGTAGTGTGCACCTTTTGCTTCTACAAGTGGAGCAATTACTTCTGTATCAAATTTGGAATCATATGCTCTTTCAATACATGTTTTTAACTCTTCTTCTGTGAAGTCTGTTAAAAACTGTTTCATAACTGCATATGCAGTTTCCTGATAGCTCATCTTTGCAAGTTCATCCATACTTACATCCAATGCCGGGATGCTGTCCGGAACAAATAAACCGCCATCATTCGCAAGGCCTTTTAATATCGCCTGGGAAGCGGTTACTTTTTCATTTTTATTTCTTGTGCTTGAATACATTACGTTCATATTTACACCTCTTTATCTCTTTTCACTATCTCACAATTATAGATATTTCATATTTTAGTGTCAACCTTAGATTACTTTTTGTTATATAATTCTTTCTAATATAATTCTTTCTAATATAATTAATTCATTACTGTTCTGCTTTCTTTTTTTGTATTCTTATGCTATCCTCTTAATAGCACAGCCATGCAAAGTAATCGAAAGGAATTTACATAAGATGAAACCCGGGGTATATACAGCCACAAAAAAAGATGGCACCGTCTACTATCGTTCCAGTATTAGCTATAAAAATAAACACATCAGTCTCGGCAGTTTTGACACTGAAGATAAAGCTCATCAAACATATAGCGAAGCTTCCATGCTTCTAACATCTTCTCTGACATTAGACGATGCTGCGAATGCCTGTCTGAATTTATCTTTCGATAAGATTGTTACCATTTTGAACTTCCGCGATAATGGCATATATATTGGAACTCCCATTTATCTACACAAAAACTTTTTTAGCTATTATCTCTCTGAAAACGAAGAACTGAAATTTGACATTGATGATTTGTTCTACTATAGCAGCCACCGGATTCTGCGTCGTCAAGGACACCTTTATGTAAATGACTATGGGATGCAGGTAACTCTGCTCTCTCGCTACGGCATCCGCAACCACGCGGTTTGTGACCGTGATTACTATTTTGCAAATGGTGATTCCAGTGATTTACGTTATTCGAACATCATCCTTGTAAATCGTTACTATGGTGTATTTCAATATAAGACAAAGACACAGACCCGCTATCGCGTCAAAATCCATATCAATGGCAACTATACCATTGGTACTTTTTCCGACGAAACCAAGGCTGCTATCGCTTATAACAAAGCTGTCGATTTGGCAAAAGCTTTTGGTGTGCAAAAGAATTTTCCAACAAACTATATCGAAGATTTATCTGCCAAGGAATATGCGGATACCTATGTAAAACTGAAAATTTCCACCAAATATATGGATTATCTCAAAACCCTGTAACGCAGGATATACAAATAGCACCTAGATGCAGTACCAAGAATGGATTTTCATCTAGGTGCTTTTATTTTTACAATTACTATTTATTATTGATGTAATTTACAAGTCCGCCACATGCAATTAAATTCTGCATAAATGGTGGGAATGCCTGACCCTGGAAACTTTCTCCAGTGGTAACATTTGTAATCACACCGCTGTCAAAATCTACTTTTACTTCATCGCCGGCTTTAATGGCTACTGCCGCTTCCGGACATTCAATGATTGGCAAACCAATATTGATTGCATTTCTATAGAAAATACGTGCAAATGTTTCTGCAATTACACAGCTTACACCAGCCGCTTTGATTGCGATTGGAGCATGTTCTCTGGAAGAACCGCATCCAAAGTTTTTATTTGCTACGATGATATCACCTTCGTTTACTTTATTTACAAAGTCTTTATCAATATCTTCCATACAATGTGTTGCAAGCTCTTTTGGATCTGAAGAGTTCAGATATCTTGCAGGAATGATAACGTCTGTATCTACGTTATCTCCATATTTAAATACAGTACCCTGTGCTGCTTTCATGTTTATTTCCTAACCTTTCCTAATTGCTATTGCAGAACAAGCCATTTCATTATGCTTGAAATCTGCTTACAATTCTACTATACTTTCTTTTTTACATTATTTCTTCCGGACCGGAAATCTTACCTGTGATTGCACTTGCTGCCGCTACAGCCGGACTTGCAAGATATACTTCAGATTCTACATGTCCCATACGTCCTACGAAGTTACGGTTTGTTGTAGATACACATCTTTCACCTTCTGCTAAAACACCCATATGTCCACCAAGACATGGTCCACAAGTTGGTGTACTTACGACTGCACCAGCTTCAATAAAGGTACGAACCAATCCTTCTTCAATAGCATCCAAGTAAATCTTCTGTGTACCCGGAATGATGATTACACGGATACCTTTTGCACATTTCTTGCCTTTCATGATTTCGGCAGCAGCTCTTAAGTCATCCATACGTCCGTTTGTACAAGAACCAATTACTACCTGGTCAATCTTGATTTCATCCATCGCATTGATTTCATCGATGGTATGTGTATTTTCCGGAAGATGTGGGAATGCAACGGTAGATTTCAATGTACTTAAATCAATCACATATTCTTCATCGTATTCTGCATCTTCATCTGCTTCGTATTCTACCCATTCTCTTGTGGAATGTTCTTTCATATATGCTCTAGCTACATCGTCGATAGGGAAAATACCATTTTTTCCACCAGCTTCGATTGCCATATTTGCGATAGTAAGTCTGTCGTCCATAGAAAGATACTGAATACCATCTCCTACGAATTCCATAGATTTGTATAATGCTCCGTCTACCCCAATCATACCAATGATATGAAGGATAACGTCTTTACCACTTACCCATTTGCTTGGTTTTCCTGTTAATACGAATTTAATCGCAGATGGTACTTTAAACCAAGCTTTACCTGTTGCCATACCAGCAGCCATATCAGTACTACCAACACCTGTTGAGAAAGCACCCAAAGCACCGTATGTACAAGTATGAGAATCTGCACCGATAATAACATCACCAGCTACTGTTAAGCCTTTTTCCGGCAACAATGCATGTTCGATACCCATTTCACCTACATCGAAGTAGTTTGTAATATCATTTTTACAAGCAAATTCACGAACACATTTACAGTGCTGTGCGGATTTGATATCTTTGTTTGGTGTAAAATGATCCATTACCAAAGCAATTTTATCTTTATGGAATACTCCATCTACTTTCATTTTTTCAATTTCATGGATGGCTACCGGAGAAGTAATGTCATTACCTAATACTAAGTCCAAGTCTGCCTCTATCAATTGACCTGCTACAACAGATTCTAAACCAGCATGTGCAGCAAGGATTTTTTGCGTCATTGTCATTCCCATGGAAATAACCTCCTAAATTTTATTTATTGTGAACTATTCTGTCCTTTCCTAATTTGATTCGTAAATTCTTATTCCGAATCACTAAAGAGATTCTAACACAGAAGAAATTATAATAAAAATACATAATATACATATTTACCATAACTTTATTTTATGATATACTTATGCTAATTCGTAATTATTCAGTACCTGAATAATTACGATTCGCAAACCCATGAAAAATCAGCTTCGCTGATGGGTTTGCTCACACCTGAATCATGTTCTTACGCTCAAAACAGCAAGTGTTTTGAGCTGTGCTGAATAGTTACTTATTATCAATATAAATTATGGAGGAAACTATGAATCAGAATTTATCATCCTACTGGATTTTTTACACCGTAGCGAATGCCGGCAATATTTCCAAAGCCGCCAAAGAGCTTTATATCAGCCAGCCTGCAATTAGTAAATCCATCCAGAAATTAGAAGAAAGCCTAAACTGCAAACTGTTCTCCCGCAGTTCCCGTGGTGTTATCCTGACCGATGAAGGAAACCTTCTCTACGGCCATGTCAAAGAAGCTTTTGAGACCTTAACCACTGGAGAGGACAAATTAAAACGTTCGATTGAATTGGGGGTAGGACACATTTCCATTGGTGTAAGTTCCACCCTTTGTAAATATATGCTCCTGCCATACCTAAGTGAATTTATCCATCAAAATCCACACATCAGTATTTCCATCAGTTGTCAATCCACCAACGAAACACTTCGTTTGTTAGATGACAACAAAGTAGACATTGGTTTGGTTGGAAAACCGGAGAACTTTAAAGGTTTTCAATTTGATTTCCTCGGAAACATCGAAGATACCTTTGTTGCTTCGCCGGAATATATCAACAACCTAAAAGAACGCGGCGTGAAAGAAGAACATATTTTGGAACACGCCACTCTCATGCTCTTAGACAAAAACAACTTAACCCGAAAGTATATTGATGAATATTTTCAGGATAATTTGATCGACGTATCCGATACAATTGACATTTCCGATATGGGTCTGCTTATTGACTTTGCCAAAATCGGTGTCGGTGCAGCCTGTGTTATCAAGAGTTTCGTAACCAAAGACCTAAACAGAGGCAAATTAGTTGAAATTCCTTTGGAACTGCCTATCCCAACACGTGAAGTCGGCTTCGCTTACAAAGAAAACGTCAAACCATCAAAAGCTTTAGAAAGTTTTATCGAATTCTATAAGAACTATGAACCATCCGATGAAATATAAATCCATAACAACACCGAAAGGAGACTTCTGTCATGAAAGAACAGATCCATACCATACCAATCAACGATGCCCTTGACAATGCCGGCGAATGTCTCTTCTGTTACATCGAACGCCGTACCGAAGACCACTGCATGAACTTCGTATTAGGTCACGGCGCTTCCTACATGGAAGCTGACATCCGAGAAATGACCGACAAAGCCGGATTCTGTCGTGCTCATTTCAAGAAAATGTTTGACTACGGCAACTCCCTTGGAAATGCCTGGATTTTAAAAACGCATTATCGCAAGATGATTGACGAAATGAACAAAGAGTTCAAAAACTTCAAACCGGGCAAACCTGCCAAAAAAGGTTTATTTGCAAAACCGGCTCCAACAGATGGAAACAATTCCATCGTTTCCTGGATTAAAGAAAAAGAATGCAGCTGTTATATCTGTAACAATGTACAGAATACGTTCAACGCTTATTTGAAAACATTCTTTACCATGTATACAAAAGACGCAGCTATCCGTGAGAAATTCTTCAACACCAAAGGAGTCTGTCTCTCTCACTTTGCCAACCTTATGGAAGGTGCTGACCAATATTTGAATGCCAAAGAACAGGAAGAATTTTACAACAAATTCCTTCCTCTCATGTCACGGAACATGGAACGTATCTATGAAGATGTAGCATGGTTCATTGAAAAATACGATTACAAAAATAAAGATGCCGATTGGAAAGACTCCAAGGATGCCGTACAGCGCGGTATGCAGAAACTCAAAGGAACAGACCCTAGCCTGCCACCTTGTCAGTTAAAACGATAATTAAGAAAACACTTTCAAAAAGAGGATTCGTAATGATATATTTATTCATTATACGAATCCTCTATCTTATTTTATTTCTTTTTCGGCAATGGAATTTTATTCAGCTTCGCATTGATATCCAAAAGCTGTTCTTTTGTAAATTCAATACCTACCATACCTCCCATAGAAGACATACGAAGAATGGTAAAACTTCCAGCCATCTTTAACATGTTTTCATTTAATGTAAATCCACCTGCATTTTCACCGGAAGATTCTTTTGATTTCATCTGTTTCATCAGGTCTTTCGCCATAGATGTCACAAACATTTTACCACGGAGTGTACCCATGATATCATTTAATGTTGTATTCAGTGAGCAGTAACCCTCTTTTTCTGTAATATCGAACCAGTTCAGAATCGCATTCTTTTCTACCAAACGATAGCTATTATCAAATTCTTCCACTTTGTTGATGACACTTTCATCCATCAAAATACCAGCAACTGCTTCTAATTTTGTTTCACCAGCGTTTGGTACATCAAAATAGAAGAAGTGATCTTCTGCCGCTTTCTTTCCAAGAGATTCTCCATTTGCAAAAAGTTCTACTTCCGGCTGATTGGAATAAACCGTTACTTTTGTCACGTCTTCTACTCGGTTTACATAACGTTTACCGCAGATATGTACGAATGGTTCGTCTGAAAGCCATGCTTTGTATGCATAAAAAGCATCTTTTTTGTATTTTCTGTCAATCGTTACAAGACCTTTGTGGTTCTGTCCATTTTCGCCGCCTTCACCACGAGAATCCGCACCAAAGTCAAACATATTCCATACATGAGTAGCCCAAAGATATTTTCTAGTGAAGAGCTGTTTGATGAGTTCTTCGTGATAATATGCCTGGTATTCTTCGGTATAATCACCTTGCTGTGGATTGGAGTTATGCCAGTTTAAGGCTTCACATCCATATTCGGAACAACCGACTGGAAGATTTGGGAATTTCTTGTGGAATTCATCAAACCAAGGACCATTCTGCTCTGTTGTACCACCGTACCATCCAAAATAATGATTCCATGATACCGTATCCGGAATCTGAATGTATTCTGCATCCATTGGACACATAGATACAATCGCCATTGTTGTAGGACGAGTTCTGTCCATTTCATGGCATAAATCATTTAAAATACGATGGTTTTCAATTAAATCCGCATCTTGATGTCCATTAATTGTAATTTCATTCGAAAGTCCCCAAACTACAACTGATGGATGATTATAATTCTGCACAATGAGTTCTTTCATCTGTGAAATCGTATTTTCACGACCAGTGGCCATATGATTTGAAATATATGGAATCTCTGCCCAGACAACCATACCTTTTTCATCACAAAGGTCATAAAAATACTGGTCATGCTGATAATGTGCCAAACGAATGGTTGTAGCACCAACTTCACAAATCAAATCCATATCTTCGTCATGATGTTCTTTTAGCAAAGCATTACCAAAACCAATTCTGTCCTGATGACGGGACACACCGCGAAGCGGATATTCTTCTCCGTTTAAAATAAAGCCATTTTCCGGATGAATTTCAAACGTACGGCAGCCGAATCTGGTTTCTACAACATCAATTACTACACCATCCTCTATTAACTCTGCTATTGCTGTATAAAGATATGGATCTTTACGTCCACGCCAAAGATGAACATTTCGAATATCCTGTTCCAAATCTACCAAAGCAATATTTTCTGCCAAGCCCTTTGCATCATTTGCTTTTTCTGACTTGCTGGTTTCAGCTACTACATTGCCTTCTTCATCCTCAATAACAAAATGAACTGCCTGATTTTCTTTTTTGTTCGCCACATATGCCTGCAAACGAACAATAGCATCTTTTTCCTGCACCCTTGGTGTTACCACAAAACCTTTGCCGCCATAGTAATCCAAATCAAAGTGTGCTTCGCTTACTGCTATGATATTGACATCTCGATATATACCACCATAGAACGTAAAGTCTGCTACCTGTGGATATACCATAGTATTAGGAGCATTGTCTACTGCTACTACAATAAGTGTTTCCTCTGTCAGTTCCTTTGTAAGATTCACTCTCCATGTAGAAAAACCACCATCATGATGTGCCATCGCTTTGCCGTTTACATATACATCGGCTGAAGATGCAGCACCATTGATTTCTAAATAATAGCAACCTGCTTCTGGCAGATCTGCTTTTTTAATCACTTTTGCATAGTTGCATGTACCACGGAAATAGTCCGAACCACCATCCATGCCATCTTCTGCGTTCCAAGTATGTGGAAGATTTACCACTTCCCAATCCACCGGCAGTGCGGCAGGGATTTCTTTTGTATCTTTTAAGAAAGACCAACCGTTATTAATATTAATTAATTGTCGCATAATTTACTTCTCCTTATCTTTATCGTTCACTTGTATACATGATAACCGATTTTGAAAAATATTACAATCCACAGATTGGTAAATTCTGTTGCCTTTTGGACCAAACAATCGAAATAATATAAAATTTTTAACACTCAAACAAAAATGCCCCGACAAAATAAACCATAGATTCATCTTGCCGGAGCTGTGCATTGTCCATTATTTTACTTCAAAATTCTTATTTCATTACAATGTTAACGATACGACCAGGAACATAAATTTCTTTTACAATGTTACCTGTCAATTTATCTGCAATTGCTTCTTTTGCTTTTGCAATTACATCATCTTTTGCAGCATCTTTATCAATTGCGATGGTAGCTTTAATTTTGCCATTAATCTGAACAGCAATTTCAACAGTAGCTTCTACTGTCTTCGCTTCATCATACTGCGGCCAGTTCTCGTATGCGATAGTATTGTCATGACCAAGTTTCGCCCAGATTTCTTCACCTGCGTGTGGGCAAATACAAGAGAACATCTTAATTAAACCTTCTGCATACTCTCTTGGACATTTACCAGCCTTATAAACTTCGTTTACAAAAATCATCATCTGGCTGATTGCTGTATTGAAACCAAGCTGTTCAAAGTCACTGGTAACCTTCTTAACTGTCTGGTGATATACTTTTTCAAGTGTACCATCATTCTCTTCTGTGATATTTTCTGGATTTGTGAAGAAATTCCATACACGATTGATGAACTTTCTCGCACCTACTACACCATTAGAGTTCCATGGTTTGGATACTTCAAGTGGTCCCATGAACATCTCG
>CAYVGA010000059.1:0-13667 GCA_964449855.1 uncultured Lachnobacterium sp. | reverse complement strand
TGATAACGTTGCCTTCTGTTCTGGTGTACTGATGTACCATTGCTTTAAATTTTTCGGTCTGGTCATAGTAAACTTCGATACGTTCCTGTACGTCCGGCAAAGCAAGGATGTCTTCTGTATCCATTGTACGGCATGCTTCCATGAGTTTTTCCATTAATTGATAGTTGGAAATAGAGAACTGACGCCATCTGCCAAGGCCGGTTCTTGGATCCATAAGGAAACCAATCAAAATCCACCCTATTGGATTCATTACTTCATCAATGGTTAAGTTACCGGAATCTACTTTGTCTACTGCTTCCATCATTTCATCAAACTGTGGGAAACGTTCTTTGCCGCCATAATATTCATAAATGATACGTGCACAGGAAGGTGTGATACGGCTTTCACCTTTGTATTTGCCTTCTAATTCAAGTCTTTCGTGTTCGCTGGAATGGTGGTCGAACCATAAACCACAGCCTTCTACAAATGGTACGTTTGCAAGAACGTCGTTTTCATTCACTTCTACAAGTCCATCCTGTAAATCCTTTGGATGTGCAAACTTCCAACTGTCAATGATGCCTGCTTCTAATAATAATGCTCCACATACTAATCCGTCAAAATCGGAACGAGTTACTAATCTCATATTATATTCTCCCCCTAAGATTTCATTTTCAAGATTTCATTTTCAAGATTTCATTTTCAAGATTTCATTTTCAAGATTTCACATATACTTATAATACCACACATTCTGTATTTTTTCACTATAATATTACAATTGTTACATTACTATTCACTATGTATACAATAACAATTAGATTCTGCATGAAAATTTGCTTCACGAAGCAGAATCCATCATCTGAATCATGTTCTTGTACAACAAAATATTTACTACGTAAAACTTTGCAAATAGTGCGGTCTAAACTCATTTATTAAATGCCTCGCATGGTGAGCTGGATACGCTGTTTTTTTACATCTACACTCATGACTTTTACATCTACAATATCACCAACGCTTACGGCTTCGAGTGGATGTTTGATGTAACGGTCGCAAAGCTGTGAAATATGCACAAGTCCGTCCTGATGTACACCGATGTCTACGAATGCTCCAAAGTCAATAACATTGCGGACAGTTCCTTTTAATACCATGCCCGGTGTTAAGTCTTTCATTTCTAAGACATCACTGCGAAGAATTGGTTTTGGCATATCTTCACGTGGGTCACGGGCTGGTTTTTCCAATTCTTTTACGATATCCTGCAAAGTCAGTTCACCGATACCAAGTTCGGCAGCAAGTTTTTTGTAGTCGCTGACTTTTTTGGAAATGCCAGCTACGCTGCGATTTGCTACGTCTTCTAATGTATAGCCTAGTTTTGCAAGAAGTTCTTTGGTAGCAGCATAGCTTTCCGGATGTACACCTGTGCCATCCAAAGGATTTTTGGCACTACTGATACGCATAAATCCTGCACACTGTTCATATGCTTTCGGTCCAAGTTTTGCTACCTTTAAGAGTTCTGCTCTGGATTTGAATGCACCGTTTTCTTCTCGATAAAGGACTATATTTTTGGCAATTGTTTTGCTGATACCTGAAATATATTCCAAAAGGGATGCAGATGCTGTGTTTAGATCTACGCCTACTTTATTTACGCAGTCTTCTACCACACCACCAAGGGCTTCACTGAGTTTTTTCTGATTCATATCATGCTGGTACTGGCCTACACCAATGGATTTTGGATCAATTTTTACAAGCTCTGCGAGTGGATCCTGCAAACGGCGCGCCATGGACGTGGCACTACGCTGTCCTACATCAAAGTTTGGAAATTCTTCGGTAGCTAATTTGCTGGCAGAATATACGGATGCACCGGCTTCGTTTACGATAATATACTGTACCTGCACAGGAATCTCTTTTAACAAGGATACAATCACCTGTTCGGATTCGCGGGAAGCTGTTCCATTTCCAAGGGAAATCAATGTAATTTTATACTTGGAAATCAGTTTCTTTAATACAGCTTTTGCTTCTTCTACTTTATTCTGTGGTGCTGTCGGATAGATAACCGTGGTATCTAATACTTTTCCGGTTGGATCTACAACTGCCAATTTACAGCCTGTACGGAATGCCGGGTCCCATCCAAGAACCACCTGTCCGGCAATTGGAGGCTGCATAAGAAGCTGCTCTAAATTCTTTCCGAATACTTTGATGGCACCATCTTCTGCTTTTTCTGTCAAATCATTACGGATTTCGCGTTCAATGGATGGTGCAATTAAACGGTCATAGGCATCTGCAATTGCTTCTTTGATCCGTTCTGCACATTCGGTATCTTTGTGAACAATTATTTTCTTTTCGAGATATAGAATAATATCCTCTACGGGTGCTTCAATTTTTACGGTAAGTACTTTTTCGCTTTCACCACGGTTGATAGCAAGCGTTCTATGTCCTGCTGTTCTGGCGAGAGCTTCGTCATACTCATAATACATTTCGTATACAGTTTCGGCTTCTTTATCTTTGGCTGTGGAAGTAAGACGTCCCTTTTTCATGGTAAGGTCACGAATTCTGGTACGGTAATCCGCATTGTCTGATATCATTTCCGCGATGATATCTTTTGCTCCTGCGATAGCTTCATCGGTTGTCCGTACTTCTTTTTCTTCGTTAATATATTTAGCTGCTTCATCTGCAAGTGGTGTCTTTAACATCTGAAGCAAAATAACATTGGCCAATGGTTCTAAGCCTTTTTCTTTTGCGATAATAGCACGTGTACGACGTTTTGGACGGTACGGACGATACAAATCGTCTACAGCTACCTGTGTTTCTGCCGCAAGAATCTGTGCTTTTAATTCTTCTGTCAGCTTGCCCTGTTCTTCGATACTGGCAAGAACAGTTTGTTTTTTATCTTCAAGGTTGCGAAGGTAGGTAAGGCGTTCAAAAAGATTACGAAGGATTTCGTCACTTAATGCACCGGTTGCTTCTTTTCGGTAACGTGCAATAAACGGAATGGTATTTCCTTCATCGATGAGTTTTACCGCGGCTTCGGCCTGTCCTTTTTTAATTTGTAGTTCTTCTGCAAGTTTTGCAATAATATCCATTGGATTACCTCTCAAGTTTACGAATTTTAAATTTATGAAAAATTCACTTTTTATATTATAAGCGAAGTGGTATGATGTTTTCAAGGAAATATATTAACGATTCAAGCTTAAAATTTTTTTATAAGCTTGAATCTAAAAAGGACTAACATATGGAACCAAATTATAATCCGTTTGAACAGACACCGGAAGGTGAAGCTCAACATCAACAACCGAATTTTCATTATACCCCCGGACAGCAGCCTCCTAGAGTCATCCACCTGAATATGTTTGAAGCCGCTTCCATAGTACTTGCAATTGGTGCACTGGTAAGCTGCACCTGTTTTTATGGTGCATATATCATGGGTGCTCTTGCCATTTTGTTTGCACTGCTTTCCCGTGGCGGTCAAATGAAAATGAGTTCCAAAGCAAAGTTTGGGCTCATTGTGGGTATCGCTGCAATCGTACTGACTACCATTGTAACCATAGGTGCTGTCTATATTGCTATCGAAGAATTCGGCAGCATTGAAAATGTACTGCGTGAATACTGTGAGATGTATGGTTTGGATTTTGAACAGGAATTTGGAAATCTGTTTGAGTAGATATCTGCAATCTATTTGCACTTAGATTGCATTATGAATACCGGCATATCGTTGCTGATTATAACGGCGGAATTCCTGTTATGAGAAGTACGGCATTTTTCCATATGCAGTTTGTAAGGATGAGCATTAAGGCTATCCATACATAAATCATGCGAAAGTGCAGAGCTATTTTGATACTGCCACGGCTGAGTCGTTCGATGGTCTGGGAAATCATAAACCATCCTCCAACCACTGCTGCATAAGGTACAAATGGATGCAGATAAGCCGATTTCAAAATATTACCCCGTAACAAGGCAAAAACTGCACGAGTGCCTCCACAACCGGGACAATAAAACCCCGTCCATTGGTTTAAGGTACAGCCGCTGACATAATCCAAAATATTGAATTGAAATATATTTCGTGCTATGACATATAAAAGCACAAGTGCGATACCGCACCAGCCAATGATATAAAACCAAATATCTTGTGAGGATTCTTTTTTCATGGGATTTCCTTTCCGGATGTTTTAGACTATCATGTATTATACAAAAAATAATTGAAATATGGAAGTATAAGAACTTATGAGAACAAAGATAAAAGAATTAAAACGAATTGCCCGCGGAAATTTACAGGGGCATTTCTTAAATCTGATTCGTGTATATATTTTCTGCACGTTAATTACATCACTATTGGAAATGCCATTTTCATTGCTTTCTAATGAAGTGTTTTTTTCCACACAAAACATTATTTATTGTGTTGCAACGATTTTAATCGGAATTGCTTCTGTGGTGCTGACTGCCGGACAATACCGCATCCATCTAAAGCTGGCACGACATGGAGAATTACATTTGTCAGAACTATTTATTCCTGTGAAAGATCACTCCAACCAATTTATTTTAACGGAGTTGATTTTGTTTGGAATTTCACTCATTACACTGCTGCCGATGTTTGGCGGATTGTTTTTGATTTATACTGCACAGGGCATAACTGACTATCTGATTGCATTCGTACTGTCTGTGCTTAGTTTTATTCTAGGTATGTATATTTCACTGACATTTGATTTGGTTTATTTTGTAATGATTGATGATGAAAACCTTTCCATGCTGCAGGCATTGAAATATACCCAAAATATGATTCATACCCATAGGAAACGTTATTTGTATATGCAGCTTAGCTTCCTTGGTATGCTTTTATTGGCAGGACTTTCTTTTGGTATCGGATTCTTGTGGGTGCAGCCGTATATGGTGCAGACTACGACATTGTTTTATTTGGATGTGAAAGGTGAATTGCCTACGGTTTTGGAACATCGAAGAAAACATGGACCTGCGCCGGAACCTGTGGTATTTAACCGCTATGTATAAAACACGAAAAATCCCTTGGTTTCATAAAAAACCAGGGGATTTTTAAATTTCTATTTATATCCAATTACAAATCCTACTAATAACAGTGCACTCGTCAAAACAATATTTGCTGCTTGAAATTTCCAAGTCCACTTAAACCATTTCCCGTAATCCACATCCGCTAATCCCAAACTAATCAAAAGTACCGGATTCGTTGGGTAAAGTACATTGGAAAAGCCATCTCCAAATGCAAATGCCATTACACAAAGCTGTGCCGAAATGCCAAATGTTTCTGCAATCGGTACAATTAACGGCATCAGTAAAAATGCTTTTGCCGAACCTGAGGAAATGAAAAAGTTCATTACCAATACTATCAGATAAATAAACAAAATTACTGACCACGCCGGAAGTGTTTTAGCCGTATCTATCATGGCCTGTAAAATAGTACCTAAGATATTTCCTTCTTCCATGGTAAACTTGATGGAGTTTGCCATAAGAATCATAAATACGGCTGGAAATACACTGCTGACACCATTGTAAAAAGTTCTAGGAATGTTGCCGCCGCGTCCGGTATGTACAACCGCTGTAATACCTGCTGCTAAAAATGTAATTGCTACAATAATCATCGTGATATCCTGTAAAAAAGTAAAAACTACAGAACTTAATACGACAAGGATTCCCACACACATGATACCTGCAAAGTATTTTAATCCTGTATCCATTTTTTCATCTTTTCGGAATTTCTGGTTTAATAAGGCAGTATCAATCGGTTTTTCTATTTTCTTTGCATAAAGATACAGAAAGCTGACTAAAAGTGCATATACCAGTGCAAATCCAATGAGTCGGAACCATATACCGGAAAACATTGGAAGTCCGGCCAATTCCTGTGCAACACCTACTGTAAACGGATTACATACACCGGCAGCAAAACCACAGCCAATAGCCAGGACACTCATTCCTAAACCGACAAGAGAATCCCAGCCCAAACGGATGGCAAGTGCTACTACAATTGGCACAAGCGGCACAGCTTCTTCAAATGAACCGATAAACGAGCCCATCGCCATGAAAAACAGGGATACAAAGGCTAATAATTTGTAGCGTTCCTTTCCAAATCTGTCCGTAATCGCATCAAGCATATACTGCATCAATCCGCATTTGTCCAAACAATTGAATACACCTCCAATGACCAGCAGAAAAAGAATGACTGCAATTAAGGATACATTTCCATCTGCTCCCAAAACTAAAATCGGAGATAATGCCCATTTCCAAAATGGAATGCCGCCTCCCGGAATAAGGAATGTCAGCCCGTATGTCAGTATCATTAATACCAAAATAACAATAATTGCAGTGATAAATGATTTTACGCTGATATTAATACCTGCGTTTTCTTTGTTATTACTCAATTTTACACCTCAAATCTTTCTAAGCTTATATCTAGAATTCTTAAACACTTTATACTCTTACCTCTAAAAATGCAATATTTTGTTGTGAAATGTTGGCTTTGGTTTGATTTTTGTACAATCGGATACGCTCTCTCCAATTTGGAGAGTCCATAGAGAGCAACTCTACGGTCGGGAAGTTCCTATCCTTTTCCGTTTTTTGTATTCTATAATTATAACTATTCAGAGTCTGAAGAAGTCTATACTATTCCCTCTTTCGAAATACAGCTCTGAATCATACTTAATACAGAGAGGTATCTATTTATGGAAAAATTAAATCATGCTGCATTTATAGGATTTTTATTATGCTTTGCCGCAATTATATTTGGAATTGTGACAAATGGCGGTATTGCTGCCATTTTGAATCTGATTCATATTCCATCTTTTATTGTAACTTTTGGCGGCGCACTTTTTGCCGTACTCATGACGGCAGATTCTTTTACGGATTTTCACGAAGGATTGCTTAGTTTTGGCAGAGCTTTTCAAAAACAAAATGTATCTGTACATGAATTAGCAGAGGAAATTTTTTCTTTATCCGAGACTGGAAGAAAAGAAGGTTTGCTCGCTTTAGAAGAGGCTGCGAATAAAATAGAATTTGATTTTCTGAAAAAAGCGATTACACTAATTGTAGATGGTTCTGACCCGGAGTTAGTACGGGATATTTTGGAAAGTGAAATGATGCATAAAGAAGAACGAAACCGAAAAAACATCAACTTCTGGCAGGACTTAGGTGCATATGGACCTGCCTGGGGAATGTTAGGCACTTTGCTCGGACTTATCAATATGATGAAGTCCATGGGTTCTAATGTAGATGCTATCGGTTCCGGCATGTCCCTTGCATTGATTACGACACTATATGGCTCTATGTTAGCCAATTGGATTTGTATTCCAATCGGAAGGAAATTAGAAAAATGCAGCAATGAAGAATTATTAATTATGGAAGTTGTGACAGAAGGTGTACTCTCCATACAGGCAGGTGAAAACACTAGAATCATTCGTGAGAAAATCAAATCCGTCATTGAAATGGAAACCAAGGAGGACGAAAATGCTTAATCAGGAAAAAACAGGTCGTTTTATGGCAGAAATGCGAAGACAGCAAAATCTTACACAACGTCAGTTAGCAGAACAGGTAGGTGTTTCGGATAAAACGGTATCCAAATGGGAAACCGGAAGAAGCATGCCGGATAATGCAATTCTTTTGGATGTTTGTCTTATTTTAAACATCAGTGTGAATGAATTACTCTCCGGAGAGAAATTTACAGAGGAAAATTATGTAGATAAATCCGAAGAAACCATGATGGAATTGGTACGAGAAACCGAATATCACAAACGCAAAGGGAATTGGACCATTTTCGGAACCATCTTTAGTTTTTTGATGCTGGTATTGGCATGCTGCTTTGTTATTTTAAGTACCGCTGGTGTAAAATCCCTCAGTTGGTTTATTGATATGCCGTCCATCATCATTCCACTTGGAATTACGTTTTTTGTACTGTTTGCATCAGAAAGTATTTGGGATTTTGGACAGGCCTTTGTCATTGTATATGGAACAGAAAATCATAATGAAAAACAACTAAAAGAGGCATGGTGTGCCATGAAAACCGTATTATGCACCATTCCTATTGCGGGAATATTTTCTTTCTTAGTTAGTATTGTTGCGATTATCGGACATTTGCAAAATCCTGCGTTACTGGGTCCACATATGGCGGTGGCTATTTTATCCGTGTTTTATTGTTCGATTATAGAGATTTTATTGATACCTACAGCCGTACGGCTGCATAGAAAACTATAACAGTTCAGCCTATAGCTGAACTGTTTGGATAAATTTGTTTTGTGATAGTCTTTTTCTTGCATTTATACTCATTTCATGTTACGATATCGTAAAATACATTTTGTATATTCATTTTATCTTATAGTTCTTCTGCTTCACTTCGAAAATTCAAAAGAACTTTCAAGAAAGCTTGAACATCGAATATATGCACAAGCACAACTAATTAAGAATAGGAGGTAATGTAATGTTAACAGTTTATCCCGCATGTTTTTTTAAAGACGAAGATGGATATACCGTAGTATTTCCAGATTTAGAAAATGGAAATCTTGCTACTTTTGGGAAAAATATGGAAGAAGCTATTTCAATGGCAGTTGATTGCTTAGCTGGATATATTTATATTTCTGAAAAATTTATCAATTTAGTTTCCGTAAATGTAAATGCCTACGCCAAAGAACATTTTGAAAAATCCGTAAAGAAAACCCTAACCATTCCTACATGGTTAAATGAATTAGCCATCGAACAAAATATTAATTTCTCGCAGGTATTGCAGGAAGCATTGCTTGCAAAATTACGTGCATAACCGGAAAAGCTGCCACTGACAGCTTTTCGATATGCATAACGAATAAAAAACACCATCCATGAACAAAAACCTGCTCATGAGTGGTGTTTTTAATTATTTATTTTCTGCTGTAAATTCATCCACAAGACGCTGTATATCATCCAAACATGCCCCACAGGCTGTTCCTGCTCCGGTGGCTTCCTGCACTTCTTCTAAGGTTGTTGCACCATTGTCTACTGCTTCTTTGATAGTTCCGTTTGTGATACTGTAACAGCTACATACTATTTTTTCCATATCCATATTGTACACCTTCCTTTCAAAATTATCCTTTCCAAAAGGAATAGTTTTTATACTGTTACAAACTTTAAATCACAGATTATATATTCTTAAATATTGCTATCTCATTAACTGATACAAGAAGCAATCTATTTTTTCCCAACTGTGATTTCATTCCACTTAAAGAGGCTACTTAGTTATGGCTGCAAATCCGCAATATAAGATGTTGTTTTAAAAACCACCCCTCCCTTTCCATTTGTGAGTTCATTGACTGCATATATAGCTATATAATTATCCGCATCAGAAATACGGACAGTTACGCAATTATCAATAACAGAAATATAGTATCCCTCTACTCCCAATAATTTTAAAAAAGACCTTCTGTTATCCATTTTGTTATAAATCTCCTCAAGGTATTCATAGGAATATTCGCATTGAAACATATCAACTTCAATTTCCCCAACAAGCTCTTTGACAGTATTCTGATTATCTGTCGAAAAATCAGTAACACCTACCTTAATTGAACCAGTTTCAAAATCATAATAACTGTTTCCATACCATTCAAAATTGTATGCCGAAAACATATTGTGAATCTCGTTTGCTACTTTTATGCCCTCTGCCTGCTCAGGCGTAACATCTGCCCCATCAATACTATTACTATTCGTATCTTCATATATCACTTTAATATGATTCGCAATCATATATTGGCTCAGCTCATAACGAAACCCATTACTTGGTCCCAATAAATTTATTATTTTTATTTAATTTTGTGTAATCTTCAATATTTGCAGAAGAACCTATTTGCTCATTTATAAAAATAAATAGCCTAGACACATTTCAATATTTGTGCCTAGGCAAAATTTTAATTATAATACTTTCGTTGTCCACTGTGAACAATCCCAAACCTTATTTACGATGTCACCATAAAATTCCGGTTCGTGACAAATAAGAAGAATACTTCCTTTGTATTCTTTTAAAGCTCTCTTTAATTCGTCTTTTGCATCTACATCTAAGTGGTTCGTAGGCTCGTCAAGAAGTAAGATATTGGTGTCGCGGTTGATGAGTTTACACAGACGTACTTTTGCCTGTTCCCCACCACTGAGGACACGTACCTGACTTTCGATGTGTTTTGTGGTAAGTCCGCATTTTGCTAACGCGGAACGTACTTCGTACTGTGAAAATGATGGAAACTCGTTCCAAATTTCCTGAATACAGGTATTGGAATTTTCTTCTTTGATTTCCTGTTCAAAATAGCCAATCTCTAAATGATCACCTAATTCCACACCACCACTTACCGGCTTGTTTAAACCAAGGATACTACGAAGAAGTGTGGTTTTACCGATACCATTTGCACCAACGAGTGCAATCTTCTCGCCGCGTTCCATAGAGATGTTCAACGGTTTGGATAATGGTTCGTCGTAACCGATAACTAAATCCTTTGTTTCGAATAACATCTTGCCTGAGGTACGGCCGACACGGAAATTGAATTCCGGCTTTGGTCGTTCTGCTGCAAGTTCAATGACATCCATCTTGTCTAATTTCTTCTGACGTGACATTGCCATATTACGGGTAGCAACACGCGCTTTGTTACGTGCTACGAAGTCTTTTAATTCGCTGATTTCCTGCTGCTGTTTGCGGTAAGCTGCTTCAAGCTGTGATTTCTTTACTTCGTAAACTTCCTGGAATTTGTTATAATCGCCTACGTAACGGTCTAAGTGCTGGTTTTCCATATGATAAATAAGGTTAATTACTTCATTTAGGAATGGAATATCGTGCGAAATCAGGATAAATGCATTTTCATATTCCTGTAAGTAACGTTTTAACCATGCAATGTGTTCTTCATCTAAGTAGTTCGTAGGCTCGTCCAAAAGGAGGATGTCCGGTTTCTCCAGCAAAAGTTTTGCAAGGAGTACCTTCATACGCTGTCCACCACTCAAATCTGTAACATCATGTTCTAAACCTAAGTCCAAAAGACCAAGGGCACGGGCAACTTCTTCTACTTTTGCATCAATGACATAAAAATCATGACTATCAAGCATATCCTGAATCGTACCGAGTTCTTCCATCATGGCATCCATCTGATCCGGATCTGCTTCACCCAGATTGTTACAGATGTCATTCATACGTTCTTCCATTTCAAAAAGCCATGAAAAAGCTGATTTTAAAACAGATTCAATGGTCATTCCTTTTTCTAAAGATGCGGTCTGGTCAAGATAACCAACACGGACATTTTTGGACCATTCTACTTTTCCTTCGTCCGGCATCAGTTTACCTGTTACGATGTTCATAAAGGTGGATTTTCCTTCTCCGTTGGCACCAACTAAACCGATGTGTTCCCCTTTTAAAAGGCGGAAAGATACATCATCAAAGATGGCTCTATCTCCAAAGCCATGTGTTAAATGTTCTACGTTAAGTATACTCATAAAGTTCTCTCTTTCTTTGTTTTCTATAAATTTACGCACAGGAATATCGAATATAAAACGGCTCAATGCCTTGCAACATCGCCTTATTTATATTCGATATTCATGTGCTTAGATACCCAAAAATTCTTAAGAAATTCTGAGAATTGTATTCGCTTTATATTATATCGGCATAATCATTTTTGTTAAAATAAAGTCCACGATACAGCCTGCTACTTCTGTTTTTGACATGAGTTCATGTTCCACACATTCCTCTTTTGTGATAAATGTTACTACGTTTGTATCATGTCCAAAACCTGCACCTGCAACCTTTAAGTTATTTGCTACAATCATGTCTACATTTTTGCGTTCTAGTTTTGCACGGGAATTTTCCAACATATTTTCTGTTTCCATAGAGAAGCCACAGATAAACTGCCCCGGCTGTCTGTTTGCCCCAAGGTATGCAAGGATATCTTCCGTACGTTCTAATTCGATGACAGAGTCACCTTCTTTTTTCTTTATTTTTTCATCTGCAACGTGTGCCGGACGATAGTCCGCAACTGCTGCTGTTTTGATGATAATCTGCTGGTCTTTACAGCAGGATTTTACTGC
Organism: uncultured Lachnobacterium sp.; assembly: GCA_964449855.1. Classification (GTDB taxonomy): domain Bacteria; phylum Bacillota; class Clostridia; order Lachnospirales; family Lachnospiraceae; genus Roseburia. The sequence goes on along the minus strand of CAYVGA010000059.1, from coordinate 1,664 downwards.
TTCTGCCATGTCTGCCGCTGATTTTACATTTACCACTTTTACAAATGGTGGCGGCGTAATAGAAACCGGACCGCTTACCAAAGTAACATCTGCACCACGGTGCATGCAATTTTCTGCAATCGCATAGCCCATTTTTCCTGTGGAATGATTGGTAATAAAACGCACCGGGTCAAGGCTTTCCTGCGTAGGCCCTGCTGTGATAAGCACTTTTGCTCCCACCATATCTTTTTCCAATGCAATCTCACGAAGTATGTAAGACAACAAAGTTTCCGGTTCTGGCATTTTGCCTGCACCCGTATCACCACATGCCAGATAGCCGCTGGCCGGATTTATGATTTCATATCCATAGTGCTCTAATTTCTTTAAATTATCCTGTACGATAGGATTTTCAAACATATTGGTATTCATGGCCGGTGAAATGAATTTTTTGCATTTGCACGCCATGATGGTTGTGGTGAGCATATCATCCGCGATACCATTTGCAATTTTCCCAATCACATTTGCAGAGGCTGGAGCAACCATGAAAATATCTGCTCTTTTTGCCAAGGATACATGCTCTACGTTGTATTGAAAATTGCGGTCAAAAGTATCGACCAAGCACTTATTCGATGTTAATGTCTCGAATGTAATCGGATTAATAAAATTTGTTGCATTTTGCGTCATAATCACATGTACATCTGCGTGTAGTTTCACCAATGCACTGGCAAGATTTGCAATTTTATAGGCAGCGATACTGCCGGTTACTCCAAGAACGACTGTTTTTCCTTTTAACATACGTATTCCTCCTGGTTGTTTCTTTCTAAATTTTATTTTATTGGTTTTATCTTATTCAATACTACACCAATAGCTGATACAATAACCCCTGATAAAATGGCTTCTATTACGCCATTAAATCCAATAATACCGGCAATAACACCAAGCACTGCCGATGGATCGAGTCCTTGTGCTACTGCGTAGGCATCTTTGTATAACACATAAATAGATCCCATTACCAAAAATGTATTGGTAAATGCACCAAGTACACCTGCCACTGCAAAATTTACCATTTTCCATTTTGAACACTTTTTCATGCCTTTATACACAAAATATGGCAACACACCAACTAAAATACGTGGTACAAAACAAATAAAGGTACTAAATAACACGCCTTTGGTTCCAAACATACCGGCCGCCAGCACAGGCGAAAATACAAATGCCGATAATGTAGCCGGTGTAATTGTATTTTTCAAAAAACTGGTAAATCCAAATAAGAATCCCAGAAATGCACCCTGTTTAGGCCCGCAGAATAGAGCCCCAATAATAACAGGTATCTGAATAATGGTTGCATTGATAATCCCTAATGGAATATATCCCAATGGTGTAAATGCCATAATGATAATAATAGAAGAGAACAGTGCTGTCAGCACCAGTTCCTTAATTTGTTTTTTGTTCTGCATTGCCATATCCTCCTTTTCTAGTAAAAGCCACAAACCTGTGGTCTCTTCTGATTTTTCATCAGCAAGTGCATACTCAATAAATCGGCAAGGATAACAGCCTTTGAAGGTCTATTTCCAGCCGATTTTATACTACCATTTTTTCTATAAGACGGTCAAGAACATTCACTTAATAAGCACGACAAACGCATGAAAATAAATTGTTAAACAACTTTCCGTTTTTCTTTTACT
>CAYVGA010000058.1:0-13773 GCA_964449855.1 uncultured Lachnobacterium sp. | reverse complement strand
AAGAAGTGTTGATTGGATGATACAGGATATAAAGACATTGGATTTGAGTAGAACGAGGATAAAAGAACAGGTTATAAATGAAATTATTAATCAATATATACCAGCTTTTTGCTTAATGAAAGAAGAAATAGAACGTAGATATTTGGATGTTTTAGATGCTTTATAAATGTTTAGCAGGTGTGAAATGATTTAATGAGAAATGGACGCAAAATAAGCAGGTATCTATGTTTGGAATCGGCTTTGGCACAGATAGAGGAAAAACAATATGAGGCAGCACTTGTTGCAAAAGGTTTTTCGGAAAAGAATATTAGAAAATATGGATTTGCCTTCAAAGGGAAAGAAGTGTTGATAGGGTAATAATTTAGGCACAGGCTATACGTTATTTAATGTATGGACTGTGTCTTTTTCACTTTATAAGAATGACCGTGATGCTGATGCATGAAGCGAATGTGCCAAAGAAAAACATCTATATCGATAAGCAGAGTGGAAAGGATTTTGAGCGTCCGCAGTATAAAAAACTATTAAAAGAATTAAATGAAAATACGGTGCTTTATATACAATCTATTGTTCGTTTGGGAAGAAATTATGCAGAGTTACTGTTCACTTGTACCTCGTAAACAGTAACACTGTTACAAAAATGGACACAAAAATAAGGCGGACTTATTGTTAATTAATTTAAAAAATGCTAAAATAAAGCGAATGCAATACTTAGAATGAAGTGGTATGTTGCATTGCGTCTTAATTTGTCTATTACAAATCAAAAATGAATTTGGGAAAGGACAAAATGTTGTAAAAGTATCTATCATGAGTTATTTTTAAGTTACTAAAAATGCTAACATAATGAGGTAGATGCAGTGTTTAGAACAGAGTATTGGGAGAGTATACGGATGATTAAACAGGCTGATAAAATTGAAGATATGATTAGAGTATTCGAGCCGTTTCCACTAATGAGAAATGAGGAGTTCCAAAAGTTTTATGTGAGAACTTACGATGCAAGAGGAACAGATGCCGTGAAACGCATGGCATTTGGATTGCGTTACAGTTCTAATGCCGCAATGAAAATTCTGTTTATGGGACACAGAGGTTCGGGGAAATCCACAGAATTATTTTTGCTTAAGCAAGAGATAGAAGAAGAATTTGAAGTAATCAATTTCTTTATAGAAGAAGAAGTAGATGTTGACAGCATGACATATACGGATTTTATATTTGCAATTATGTCACAAATTGTGAAATATGTTGAAAAAAAGGCCTTATTACATGAGATATTGCGTGAAGATATAGAGTCGTTATATAAATATTGGAATGAAGAAAAAGTTTTTGAAACTGTTGAAAGTGCATCGGATGAACTGGAGACAGGATTTGAAGCAAAGCTTTCGTTTTTAAAGCGCATAGCAGTGCATGGAAGCGGAGTTCTTCGAACTGGAAATGAGACAAAATTAACGATCAGAAGAACCATGGAGCCGAAAATCGGATATCTAATTCAGTTAATGAATCAGATTATTACAAAAATTAATGAACGTTCCGCTAAAAATGGTTTGGTATTTATCATTGAAGATTTAGATAAGATATCAATTAGTGTAGCGAATGAGATATTTATAAAGTACAGAAAGGTAATTTTTTCAATAAAAACCAGAATGGTTTTGTCATTTCCAATATATATGGCATATGATGCACAATATAATATGATTAAAGAGGATGTGGATATGTGTCAAATGCTCAGTATCATCAAAGTGCGTGATAAAAAAAGAAAGGAATTTGAGGGTGGAATTAACACTTTGGTGGAAATTGTAACAAAAAGAGCAGATGTGAACCTGTTTTCGGAAGATGCACTACGTTTTATGATTCTGAAATCTGGGGGAGCCATACGAGACTTGTTCCAGATGATACGAGATGCAGCATTTGAAGCATTGGTTGCAGAAAGAAAGCAGATTAGTTTTGAAGACGCAAAAACCGCATATAAAAAATTAAAAAGTGAGTATGAACGATTAATACGAAATGAAGCAGATGTTGAAAAACTGGTATCCATTTATGAAGAACCAAGACCGCTTACTACAGATGATACGGTGATGTCATTGCTGTTGCGAGGATTAATATTGGAGTATAATGGAGAGAGGTGGTGCGGAATACATCCTGCAATTGAAGATTTTTTGCGTGAAAAAGATAAGATAGGTGAGATATTTGTTTAATGATGAATTTGACACTCGAAAATTGAAGCTGTATTTGAATGTCTCTACAAGAGGGTTTGTTTTGCTTCAGGTAAATGACAGAAGATATGAAAGAAGCATTATCAATATGATTTCGTCAATGTCTCCAACAATTGTATTTGATTTGAATGAAACAGACTTTAGGGATGGTATAGAGTATCTGAAAATTGAAAAAGAAGTTCAGGTGCTTTTATATCATAATATGAATTCATGCAATGAGAAATTGAGGAATATTTTGGAGAAAATAAATCTTTCACGAGATTTATTATTGGTACAGGACAGAATCGTAATATTTATAGTGCCGCGATATGTCGCATTTATGATACAGGATGAATTTCCTGATTTGTACAGCTATTTTAGTTTAAAGGAAGTCTATATAAAAGAGTATCCACTGCTTTTTGATTTTATTTTTCCGGATGAAAAATATCTTATCACCAAAAAAGGACAGAGTGAATTTAAAAAGTTTTTTTATGCAAGCGATGAAGGAATAGAAGAACGCCTTGACTATTATATGCAGAAAAAGGTTAAGGAAAAGGAATTAACCAGATTAAAAAATGATCTTAACGAATATTTGGAAACCTTTCATCTGCAAACAGACCAGTATGATTGGAGATATTATTACACGTTATTATTAAGAATGGCTAAGGTGTGTGTAGTACAAAGGGATTATGAATATGCAGTAGAGATGTATGATAAAATCGTTACTTCTCCAATAGTGCTTTCGCTATATCAGGGAATATATTATGAAGCATGGATGAAAAAAGCCGATGTTTATTTTGAACAGAGAAAATATGAAACAGCGATAAAGCTTTATGAAAATATAATCCTCATGATAACACAACAGCATAATCAAGAGGATGTAGATGTTTTTCTTGAATATGCTGTAAAGATATGTTCAAGAATGACAATTTGCTATGCGGTTATGGGAATGTACAGTAATGCGAATCATTTAATTCAAGGTACATTGAGATTGGCAAAACAAAGAAACGATGATGCAGAACTTTTTTTGCTTATCTATAATCAGATTATCTTAGCAGTCCATGAAGGGAATACAGAAGAGACGGAAATACTTCCTAAATTTGAGAGTTTAAAAAAATTAGCTGGATGTGAATTACAGGAAGCTTTATATCTTTCCATATATGCATGGTACAGGGGAATAATAGGAGGACGTTGTAGTTATGCTTTGAAGTATGCGTATGAAGCATTGGCTTTAAAGAGGGAGAACTTAGCTGAGAATGATACGAGAATAGCAGAAAGCCATTACCTGATCAGCATATTGCATCTGTTGAGTAATGAAACAGTACATGCAATGGAGTGCAAAAAAAAGTGTCTTAACATTTTGAGTAACTATGAATTTGAAAAGGAAAGAATAGATATTATAAAAAAATTGTTTTAATAGATGGAGACATAGGTTGGAAAATCTGCTTGTATTTTTTTATATCTTATGTTAAACTATCAAAAGATTTTGAAAAAGGCTATGAATGTGTTAAGTAAGTGATAATTATCCTTTCAGAGAGAGAGAACCACCGGCTGTAAGTTTTCTTAAGCACTGATTATTGACTGAATTTCCCACAGGAGCTGCTTGGATGAACCTGCGCAATTCGCGAAGTAGAAGTTAATTGCTTCGCAATATCGCTCTTGCGCGATGTGCTTCGTGATTGAAGCACAAATAAATAGTTCAAGACGATTCACTGCACGTTACGCAGTCAATGAGAGTCCGTATTTTGTAAGCTGTTATTTAAACAAAATGCAAATAACGGGAATCAGGGTGGTATCGCGGATTTATATTCGTCCCTTATATGTTCACGCATATAGGGGATTTTTTATTGCGAAAAGCTATATAAAAATTCTTATGCGTAACAGAAATTAAACGAAATATTTATAGAAAAGGAGCAATGCAACAATGAACGCAAATTTGGAAGCAATTAAGCAGGAAATTATTGCAGGAGCAGAAGAACTTAATTCTGCAAAAGAAGTGTATGAATTCAGGAAAAAATTCCTGGATGGAAAGACTGGTAAAATCGGTCTCTTAATGAGAGAAATGAAAAATATCCCGAATGAAGAAAAAGCAGCTTATGGTAAAGGTGTAAACGAGTTAAAAGCTTGGGCTTTGGATTATCTGGGTCAGATTGATGAAAAGATGAAAGCTAAAGAGTTACAGGCTCGTTATGAATCTGAAAAAATTGATATTACATTACCGGCAGAAACAACTGCAGAAGGCAACTTACATCCAATTACATTGGTTCGTAATGAAATCATTGATATTTTCGCAGGCATGGGCTTCGAAATTTTCGAAGGTCCGGAAATTGAAACGGATTATTATAACTTTACAGCGTTAAATACTCCACAGGATCATCCAGCGAGAGATATGCAGGATACTTTCTATTTATCTCCAGAGTTTTTACTTCGTACACAGACATCTGCAGGACAGATTCATGTTATGGAAAAGAAACAGCCACCGATCAAGATTTTATCACCAGGTAAAGTGTTCCGTTCCGATGATGATGCAACACATTCACCAATGTTCTCACAGATGGAAGGACTTGTAGTAGATAAAGGTATCACTCTTTGTGATTTACAGGGTATGTTAGATAAGTTCGTAGAAAAGATTTATGGAGAAGGCACAAAAACACGTCTTCGTCCATCTTATTTCCCATTTACAGAACCATCCGTAGAAGTAGACTGCAGCTGTTTTGAATGTGGTGGAAAAGGCTGCAAACTTTGTAAAGGTACAGGCTGGATAGAAATCCTTGGTGCTGGTATCGTAAACAACAAAGTATTAGAAAACTGTGGTGTTGACCCTAACGAATACAGCGGACTTGCATTTGGTATCGGTATTGAACGTACAGCAATGCTGAAATACGGTATTAACAATATCAAGATGTTGTTTGAATCCGATGTTAAAGTATTGAATCAGCTTAATGATAAATAATTTGGAAATCATTGTTTGTGAATCACAATTGTGAAAATATTGACTAGTTGCGTGATTAGAACAATGTATTAGAGCAGTAGAACGATTCCGTTTAAATGGTAATTAAAAATTTTACATTGTCATTGAAGAGAATGGAATCGTGAGAAATGAAAAATGTGAGAAAGGTTTGGTAAATAGATATGATAGCACCATTAAGTTGGTTAAAAGATTATGTAGATATCGATATCACTCCACAGGAATTGGAAGAAAAATTATTCTCTTGTGGTTTTGAAGTAGAAGAATTATATGAAGTAGGAAAAGATATTAGTAAAGTAGTAGTAGGTCACGTATTAGAATGTGAACCTATTCCAGATACACACCTTCACGTATGTCAGGTAGACTGTGGCGAACATGGAACTTTCCAGATTTGCTGTGGTGCAGACAACGTACATGCTGGCGGTAAATTCCCAGCTGCATTAGTTGGTGCAACTGTATATGCAACAGCAAAAGACCACAAGACTGTAGAAGGTGTTATGACGATTGGAAAAGGCAAATTACGTGGGGTAGAATCTCACGGTATGCTTTGTTCTGGTGTAGAACTTGGTGTAAATGAAAATATGTTCCCAGGTGCGGAATACAATGGCCTTCTTGTTTTACCAGAAGATGCTCCTGTAGGTGCAGACGTAAAACCTATCCTTGGATTGGATGACTGGATTTTCGATATCGGTATCACTGCAAACCGTCCAGACTGCCAGAGTATCGTAGGTATCGCAAGAGAAATCGCTGCAGTACTTGAAAAACCATTTAAAGCACCAGCTTTGGATTATACAGCAGATGATGTTACAATCGAAAACTTTAATGTGACAGTAGATTGTCCAGAACTTTGCCACAGATATAGTGCACATTATATCCATGATGTAAAAATCGAAGAATCTCCACTTTGGATGAAGAGAAGATTAAATCTTGTAGGTATCGGCGCTATTTCAAACGTAGTAGATATCACAAACTACATCTTAAAAGAACTTGGACAGCCAATGCATGCGTTTGATTACACAACTCTTGAAGGTGATGCAATCAATGTTCGTCGTGCAACAGAAGGCGAAAAAATCATTACATTAGATGAAGATGAATTAACACTTACAACAGAAAATATGCTTATTTGTGACGGTGTAAAACCAGTTGCTTTAGCAGGTGTTATGGGTGGTTTAAATTCAGAAATCAAAGATACAACTACAACAGTTTTATTCGAATCTGCAAAATTTGCCCGTGATAATATTCGTCGTACATCAAGAGCAGTAGGTAAATCTTCTGACTCTAGTGCTCGTTATGCGAAAGGCGTAGATGAATATGCAACAGTTATGGCATTAAAACGTGCCTGCCACTTAATCGAAGAATTAAACTGTGGTAAAGTAGGCAAATTACATGTAGACGTAAATACAGGAAACAGTGTAGAACCACGTGAATTATCGGTTAGCATTGCAAAAGTAAATGCGGTACTTGGTATCACGGTTCCAACAGAAGATATCATCCGTATCATGACAAATCTTTGCTTCGAACCAAAGGTAGATGGAGACACACTTACCATTCAGGTTCCGGCATACCGTGAAGATATGGAAGGTTATCAGGATGTAGCAGAAGAAGTAATCCGTATGTATGGTTACGAACACATCACACCAACATTCCTTGCTACAGCACAGGTTACACCAGGTGGTGAAACAGTAGAACAGAAAACAGAAATGAGACTCAAAAAAGCACTTTGTGCAACAGGTGCTCATGAATGTATTCACTACTCATTCTTCTCACCATCCGACCTTGATTTATTACGTTTGCCGGAAGATGCACCGGAACGTCATGCGATTCGTATCATGAATCCATTAAGTGAAGAAATCTCTATCATGAGAACAACACTTGCAGCATCTATGATTCATGCAGTAGAACGTAACCAAAAGAAAGCAAACCTGGAAGGCAGACTTTATGAAGTAGCAAAGAAATTCATTCCAAAGGAACTTCCACTTGTGGAATATCCGGAAGAACGTCAGACACTTTGTGTAGCTGTATTTGGCGAAAAAGAAAACTTCTTCACATTAAAAGGCATTGCTGAAACAGTAGCAAAAACATTACATGTAGAATTTACTTATGCACCGGCAACTAAGACATTCCTTCATCCATTCCAGACCGCAAGTATTAGCTGTGAAGGCGAAGAAATCGGTTACCTTGGAACACTTTCTTATGAAATCATGAATGAATGTGATATGCGTGTGCCTATGTATTTGATGGAAATAGATTTAGAAGCACTAAGCAAATACTATGGCAGAAAAGCAATGTTCAAACCATTGCCAAAATTCCCAGAAGAACAGCGTGACCTTGCTATCGTAGTAGACAAGAACGTAACTTGCGGTGAAATTGAAACCGTAATGAAACAGGCTTGTAAATATATTACAAGTATCAAATTATTTGATATTTACGAAGGTGCACAGATTGGTGAAGATAAGAAGAGTATGGCATTTACCGTTCTTTTCACTCCAAAGGACGAAGCTTTCGGACCTGAGTCTGTAGATGCATTTGTAAAGAAAATTTTGAAACAGCTTGGTAAAAATTTAGGTGCTGAGCTGCGTAGCTAATTAAAACAGAGTTATATGAAGAAATAGTATAAAACTTCCTGCAGTTTTTCTGCAGGGAGTTTTGACTACGTTTTGGAGATTTTATGGAACAGTTATTAAAATCAGATTTTTATTTTGATTTACCAGAAGAACTTATCGCACAGGATCCACTTGAAGATCGTTCTAGTTCAAGATTATTGGTATTAGACAAACAAACGGGAGATGTAGAACATCACACTTTTCGTGATATTTTAGATTATTTAAACGAAGGAGACTGTCTTGTTGTAAATAATACAAAAGTTATTCCAGCTAGACTTATGGGCGTTCGTGAAGGTACAGGAGCTTCTATTGAGGTTCTTCTTTTAAAACGTCACGAAAACGATGTATGGGAAACTTTGGTAAAACCAGGAAAAAAAGCAAGACCGGGTACAAAAATTCTGTTCGGATGTCCAAATGAAGCAGATGGTACATGTATTCCCGATGCAGATAAAGCAATTCTTGTAGGCGAAGTCGTAGATATCGTAGAAGAAGGTAATCGTTTGATTAAATTCCATTATGAAGGAATTTTTGAAGAAATCCTGGATCAGTTAGGACAAATGCCATTACCACCATATATCACACACCAGTTACAGGATAAAAACCGTTACCAGACAGTTTATGCAAAACATGATGGTTCTGCGGCTGCACCAACAGCAGGTCTTCATTTTACACCAGAGCTTTTACTGGCAGTAAAAGCAAAAGGAGTAGAGATTGCAGAAGTTACGCTTCATGTTGGGCTTGGCACGTTCCGTCCGGTAAAAGAAGATAATTTATTGAATCATCATATGCATTCAGAATTTTATAATATCGAACCGTCTGAAGCAGATAAGATTAATAAAGCAAAAGCAGAAGGAAAACGAGTAATTTCTGTTGGAACAACCAGTACCCGTACCTTAGAATCTGCAGCGGATGAAAATGGACTGTTAAGAGCATGCAGTGGATGGACAGAGATTTTTATTTATCCGGGATACCGCTTTAAAGTAATTGATGCGTTGATTACAAATTTTCATTTGCCGGAGTCTACACTTGTAATGCTTGTATCTGCTTTAGCTGGCAGAGAGCATGTTTTAGATGCTTATAAGCAGGCCGTAGAAGAACGTTACCGTTTCTTTAGTTTTGGAGATGCGATGTTCATAAATTAAACTTGTAAAAATTGCGGATTCGTACTATGATAGTACTATATACGTGATTATTTAAGTACTGAATAATTACGAGAAAAGAAAAGGAATAAAGGTGATTCAAATGGGTGTCGAAGAAAAACGAAAAGACCGACGATTGGATTTGGATGTATCGTTGGAATTAAGCCGAATTGATGATGCAGATGGACTTACAACTGTAAAATTAGCTCGTGTGCATGTTGTGGATCTTTCCAGAAGCGGTATTGGTTTTAAAACAAAACAGGAACTTGAGGTTGGAAGTTTTTATAATACCAAGATTCAGATTTGGACAAAAGATATCATAGAGGCAATTATTAAGATTGTAAGATGCAATAAGGAAGACGATGAATATCATTATGGAGCTACATTTGTTGGTATGATTGACAAAGATGCTTTGAAAATTGATGTTTACAGTATGTTCTTTGCGGATAATTAAGAATAAAATATGATAATTTTGTTAGGTAAAATGAGTAGTAATGAGTAATAATGATTTGTATAAAGTAAAAAAAGTAGAAATGCCTCATGATATTGAAACAGAAGTTCCGGGGTCGAAAAGTATTACGAATAGAGCTTTGTTGATTGCAGCGATGGCGCAGGGAACCAGTATCATCAAAGGTGTATTATTTAGTGACGATTCCCGTCATTTTATGCAGGCATTGTATGATTTGGGATTTCCAATTCACATAGATGAAGAACATGCTATAGTGACCATCGAAGGGTTTGGCGGCGAAATTCCAAACGAAGAAGCAGAAGTGTATGTTGGAAGTGCCGGTACGGCAGCACGGTTTTTGACTGCTTTTTTAGGATTATCCAAAGGGTGTTATCGCATGACTTGTTCTGAGCAGATGAAAAAACGTCCGATGAAAGAGCTTTTGGTTGCACTCGAAGAAATGGGTTCTGAGATTGTGTATGAAGAAGAACCATATTGTTTTCCATTTACCATTGGTAATTTCGAATGTAAAAAGAGTAAGGTTACTATTGATGTAGAGAAAAGCAGCCAGTTTTTGAGTGCACTTTTGATTAGTTTGGTATTGTTGCCACAGAATTTCATGGTAAAAGTTTCCGGTAATCATGGCATGGCATATGTGACTATGACCATGCGTATGATGCAGCAATTTGGCGTTAATGTAGAACGAACCATTACCGGTGCATATCGTAGAAAACATGAGATGACCTATGAAGCAAAAGAATATGACGTTGAGCCAGATGTATCTGCAGCATGTTATTTTTATGCATTAGCACCATTGCTTCGTGTTAATGTTAAGGTAAAAGATGTACATATGGATTGTTTGCAGGGCGATATCAAGTTTTTAAAAGTGTTGGTGCGTATGGGATGTAAGTTGGAAGATGAAGAGGACGGTGTGCTTATGCATCCACCAAAAGAAAAATTTCTTGGAGGTTCCTTTGATTTATCTACATTCTCTGATCAGGCACTTACGCTTGCGGCAATTGCACCTTTTGCGAGATCAAAAGTTTGCATTATGAATGTTGGACATATTCGTTATCAAGAGTGTAACCGTATTGATGCAATTGTAAAAAATCTGGCGAAGATGGGAATTGCAGCCGTAGAGCAGGGGAATAATGTATTTATTCTTCCGGGAAAACCGATTGGATGTGAAGTGGAAACATTTGATGATCATCGTGTAGCTATGGCGTTTTCATTGATAGGTACCATGGTAGATGGTATAGAAATTCAGAATCCGGCTTGTACGAGAAAGACATTTGAAAATTATTTTGAAGTCTTAGAAGAGGCGGTACATATTTAATGCTAATAAAATAATCCTGATGTATTCTGTTGTTAGAATATATCAGGATTATTTATTGTTTTACCTTCTATGAATTACATAATTCTTCTCTGCAAGCAGTTCTGCTGCCAATTCTACGGATGCGTCATCATAAAATTCAATATGCAGTACACCTTCTTCAAATTCACGGTTATGTACAATACCAATATTCTTAATAGAAATCCCCTTAAAAGCAAGAATACTTGCAATAATAGCAATGCCACCGGCTTCATCTGCAAGGTCAAGGAAGAGTTCATGTACCTTGTTGTAGGATTTGGTGTTGCGTACGGTAAGAGAATCACGATAATCTTTTGCACTTTGGAACTTATCAAGTAAAGTCTGTGAAGAAGATGCCTTGATATCTTCTTTTAATTCACTTAGAGAATCGATATATTTATCCATCAGCTTGATGAGCTGTTCCTGATTTGTCATGCAGATGCTTTCCCACATGACAGGAGAGGAAGAGGCAATACGTGTAATATCTTTGAATCCGCCTGCTGCAATGGTTTTCATGGTTTCATTTTCGTCATCGATGTCTTTTACCAGATTTACCAGTGTATAGGCAATCATATGCGGCAGATGGCTGATGGAAGCGGTTGAATAGTCGTGTGCATCATAGTCAAGTACCAGAGGGATGGATCCTAGTTCTTTTACCAGTGTATAGTAATCATCAATTTGTCTTTGTGTTGTTTCCTTAGTAGGCGTAATGATATAGTAGGCATTCTCCAAAAGATATGCATTGGCATTCTGGATGCCGGTCTTTTCGGAACCCGTCATCGGATGTCCGCCGATAAACTGTTTTTCTAATCCCAATGCAATGACTTCTTTGTGAATCTGACCTTTGGTACTGCCTACATCTGTGATGATGGTATGGTCAGACACGATATCCTTTAATTCTCTTAAATAATCCAGATTTTTTTCTACAGGTGCACATAGGAAAATCATGTCACAGTCTGCGAAAGCGGTTAAAGGAAGTATGGTATTATTTGTAATCAAACCCTTATGATAAGCCTCTGTAATTGTGCTTTCACGACGTGCGGTAGCAATAATTTCGCAATCCGGGTGATTTTGTTTGAGTTTTATTGCAATCGAACCACCGATGAGTCCAAGTCCGATAAAACCGATTTTATTATAATTCATAACAAATTTCTCCTTAATTAGGTGTGAAGTAACTTGTTTAACATTGTACAACATTTCAACGGTATCTCCAAGTGTTTTGTAAATTTTCTTGTTATTTTGCAGCATAAAAGTTACTGTTCTTACGCAACAAAACACTTGCTGTTTTGTTGCGTAAGAACATGATTCAGGTGTTGGATTCTGCTTCGCGAAGCGAATTTTCATGCAGAATCCAATCGTTACTGGCACGGAGTGAACAGTAACGCATAAAAAATTATGAAAAATACATAAAACAGTTGTAAAATCTTTAAAAAATTAGTACAATGTATCCATACTTATTTTTTGGGAGGGTTTTAAAAATGAATGTTTACACAACAGACAAAATTAGAAACGTGGTTCTTTTAGGACACGCGGGAAGTGGTAAAACTTCATTAGTAGAAGCTATGGCTTATCTTGCTGGTATGACCAACAGAATGGGAACTGTTACAGACGGAAATACCATCAGCGATTACGATAAAGAGGAGATTAAACGTAACATTTCTATCCATACTTCGCTTATTCCAATTCCTTGGGGTGATGTAAAAGTTAATATTTTAGATACACCGGGTTCATTTGATTTTGTCGGAGAAGTAGAAGAAGCTGCATCTGTTGCTGACGCAGCGATTATCGTAGTATCAGGTAAAGCAGGGGTACAGACCGGTACAAAACGTGCATGGGAAATTTGTGAAAAATACAAACTTCCAAGAATCTTTTTCGTAACAGAAATGGATATCGATAATGCAAGTTACAGACAGGTTGTAGCTGATTTACAGGAATTATATGGAAAGAAAATTGCACCATTCCATTTACCAATTCGTGAAAATGAAAAATTCGTTGGATATGTTAACGTAGTACAGCAGACAGCAAAACGTTGGAATGACAAAGGAACTGTAGATAAATCTGAAGTTCCGGATTATTCAAAAGACAATCTTGAACTTTGCAGAGAAGCATTATTGGAATCTGTTGCAGAAACAAGTGAAGAATTTATGGATCGTTATTTTGAAGGTGACGAATTCTCAGAAGATGAAATTCGTCAGGCACTTCGTGTAAACGTTGGTGACGGTTCTATCATTCCTGTGCTTATGGGTTCTAATACAATGGCTCGTGGTATGTATACACTTATGGCTGATATCGTAAAATACTTACCAAGTCCAGACAAGAGAAAAGTAGCTGGTATCAATACAGTAAACAACGAAGTATTCAATGCAGATTATGACTTTGCAAAATCAAAATCAGCATATGTATTCAAAACTATCGTTGACCCATATATTGGAAAATACTCTTTGATTAAAGTAAACTCCGGTGTATTAAAATCAGATGATGTTTTATACAACTATCATAGAGAATGTGAAGAAAAGACAGGTCATTTATATGTACTTCGTGGCAATAAAACAGAAGAAGTAACAGAATTACACGCAGGTGATATCGGTGCTTTAGCAAAATTACAGAAAACATTGACAACAGATACATTATCTGCAAAGAATACACCTATTGCTTACATCCGCACACAGATGCCAAAGCCATACACAGCTATGAGATACCGTGCAAAGAACAAAGGCGATGAAGACAAGATTTCCCAGGCTTTACAGAAAGTGTTAATGGAAGATTTAACACTTATGAATGTAAATGATGCCGAAAATGGACAGACTTTATTATATGGTATAGGTGATCAGCATCTTGAAGTTGTTGTAAACATTTTAGCAGAAAAATATAAAGTGGAAATTGAACTTTCCAAACCAAAGGTAGCATTCCGCGAAACTTTACGTAAAAAAGCAGACGTAGAATACAAATACAAAAAACAGTCCGGTGGACATGGTCAGTATGGACACGTTAAGATGACATTTGAACCATCCGGTGAAGAAGAACCTTATGTATTTGATCAGTGCGTAGTTGGTGGAGCAGTTCCAAAGAACTACTTCCCGG
>CAYVGA010000057.1:0-14111 GCA_964449855.1 uncultured Lachnobacterium sp. | reverse complement strand
GAATTGCGGAATGGAAACCGTTCCATTCTAAGTATGAAATTGCAGGAACTGATGGAGGACCGATTGGCCAAAGGCGAGCAGATAATGCTGTTTTTGAACCGACGGGGCATAGCAGGCATTGTATCCTGCCGTGCCTGTGGACATGTGTTAAAATGCCCGCATTGTGATGTGTCTTTAAGCCAGCATAACAATGGTAAAATGGTTTGCCATTACTGCAGCTATGAAGAACCAACACCTACGGTATGTCCGTCCTGTGGTTCGAAATACATCAGTGGTTTTAAAGCCGGTACACAGAAGATAGAGGAAATGGTGCAGAAACGATTCCCACAGGCGAGAGTACTGCGTATGGATTTTGATACGACGCGGACGAAAGATAGTTATGAGCAGATTTTACAGTCGTTTGCCAATCAGGAAGCAGATATTCTGATTGGAACGCAGATGATTGTAAAAGGACATGATTTTCCAAATGTGACACTGGTCGGCATATTGGCAGCAGATATGTCGCTTCATATCAGTGATTTTCATGCGGCAGAGCGAACGTTTCAGCTTCTGACACAGGCAGCAGGCCGGGCAGGCCGAGGCGATAAGCCGGGGGATGTTATCATACAAACGTATAATCCGGAGCACTATGCAGTGCTTACGGCAAAGGCACAGGATTATGAAAGTTTTTATGAACAGGAAATTTTGTATCGAAGAATGGGATTTTACCCGCCCATTTGGAATCTATTGTTGATAATGTGTACCTCAGAACGAGAAGAATGTGTACAACGGATGAGTGCGAAGATTGCGAAACGTATGCAGCAGCATTTGGATACAGAAATGGATTTGAAAGGGCAGCCGATTCAGATGGTGGGACCGGCCGATGCTTCGATCGCAAGGATTAATGATATTTACCGTAAGGTGATTTATATAAAAGCAAAGGACTATGAGCATTTAGTCCTATTAAAAGAAAAAATAGAATATTATATGAAAGACAACAGGGAGTTTCAAAATGTTTCCGTACAGTTTGATTTTAATCCAATGAGTGGTTTTTGATAGAATAAATTTTAAGTGTATGAATTTTAGGAGGAAAAGAAAATGGCATTAAGAGAAATCAGAGTAGAGGGCGATCCGGTTTTAACAAAGGTATGTAAAGAGGTAAAAGAAGTAACACCACGTGTACAGGATTTGATTGATGACATGATTGAAACCATGTATGAAGCAAATGGTGTAGGTCTTGCGGCACCACAGGTAGGTATTTTAAAAAGAATTGTAGTGATTGATGTAGGGGAAGGTCCAATTGTTATGATTAATCCACGTATTGTTACTACAGATGGCGAGCAGACCGGTGATGAAGGCTGTCTGAGTGTACCTGGAAAAGCAGGTTGCGTAACTCGTCCAAATTATGTAATGGCACGTTTCTTTGATGAAGAAATGAACGAATGTGAAATTGAAGGCGAAGAACTTCTTGCAAGAGCTATCTGCCATGAACTGGATCACTTGGATGGACATCTTTATGTGGAAAAAGTAGTAGGTGGACTTCATGACGTGAAGTATGATGATGCAGAGGAAGAAGCATAAACGTAACAGAGAATTGGAAATCCTATCTATGAAGCAAATACGCATGGATTTGTGAATTGTGAGTGGATGAAATAGATGTTTGCAAGTAACTATTCAAATTGAAATAGGAGGAAACAGTATGAAAGTAATTTTCATGGGAACCCCTGATTTTGCAGTGGGAACTTTGGAGGCAATTATAGAAGCCGGACACGAAGTGGTATTGGTTGTAACTCAGCCGGATAAGCCAAGAGGCAGAAGCGGTGCATTGCAGTTTACACCGGTAAAAGAATGTGCATTGGCGCATGGCATTGAAGTATTTCAGCCGGTCAAAATCCGTTTGGAAGAAAATGTAGAATATTTACGTAAATATGAGGCAGATATTGCAGTTGTAGCAGCATTTGGACAGATTCTGCCACAGAGCATTTTGGATATGCCAAAGTATGGCTGTATCAATGTACATGCTTCATTATTGCCAAAATACCGTGGGGCTGCACCAATCCAGTGGGCAGTAATTAATGGTGATCCGGTGACCGGTGTAACTATTCAGCAGATGGATATTGGTGTAGATACGGGAGATATTGTGGCCATTCGTGAAGTCCCAATCAGTGAAGAAGAAACTGGCGGTGGTCTTTTTGATAAATTGGCGGTTGTGGGTGCACAGCTTTGTGTGGAAGCGATGGAAGCGATTGCAAATGGTACAGCAACACGTACACCTCAAAACCATGACGAAGCGACTCACGTATCCATGATTAGCAAGGAATTTGGAACTATTGACTGGCATAAGCCTGCTGTGGAAATTGAACGCCTGATTCGTGGTTTAAATCCATGGCCAAGTGCTTATACTAAATTAGGCGGAAAGACGTTTAAGATTTGGAAAGCAAAGGCAGTTTCTGGAAACACAGAATCCGGTGAGGAAAGTACAGCAGGAACCATACTTCGTGTGGACAAAAATGTCTTGGAAGTACAGACCGGAGATGGTGTATTATCTCTTTTGGAGGTGCAGTTAGAAGGGAAAAAACGTATGGAAATCGGTGCGTTTTTAAGAGGATGTTCTGTGCAGGAAGGGACAATTTTGGAAGGATAGTTTGGACTCGTGTTTTATGAAAGAGAGTTATATAAACATTTTTATAGAATAAAGGAGTGATTTGATGTTTTTTGATCCAACTTATATTTTAGTATTAATTGGTGCAGTTATCTGTATGATTGCATCAGCAAATGTAAAGTCTACTTACAGCAAGTTTTCTGCATATCGCAGTATGACAGGGATGACAGGTGCACAGGTGGCAGAAAGACTGTTACGTAGTGCCGGCTTGAACGATGTGCGTGTAGGACATGTGGCAGGAGAACTCTCGGACCATTATAATCCGGCGACCAAAGTGGTCAATTTGTCAGATTCAGTATATGGTTCGGCTTCCGTAGCAGCGATTGGTGTAGCAGCGCATGAGTGTGGACATGCCATCCAGCATGCAAAAGGATATTTTCCATTGAATTTAAGAACCTGGTTTGTACCGGTGGCAAACTTTGGCTCGAAACTGGCGTGGCCGTTGATTTTGATTGGCTTGTTTATTAGCTCGGAATCTTCGCAGTTGATTATCAATGCAGGTATCTTTTTGTTTTCGTTTGCGGTGATTTTTCAGATAATCACACTTCCGGTGGAATTCAATGCATCCAGACGAGCATTGGTACTTTTGGAACAGCAGGGTATTTTAAGCAGTCAGGAGCTTCCATATACCAAAAAGGTACTGGGAGCGGCAGCACTGACATATGTAGCGAGTGCAGCAGCATCCATTTTGCAGTTGTTACGTATCGTCATGTTATTTGGAGGAAGAAGACGCGATGACTAATGGTGTTAGCGTAAGAGAACTGGTACTTGACATTTTGATGGAAGTCAATGAAAAGGAACAGTATTCCCATCTGGTGATTCGGGATGTTCTGAATAAGTATCAGTATTTAGAAAAACAGGAGAGGGCATTTTTGACCCGTTTGGCAGAGGGAACCATCGAGCATATGCTCGAAATGGATTTTATCATTAACTCCTTCTCGAAAGTAAAAGTGAAAAAAATGAAACCGCTGATTCGAAATCTGCTTCGTATGAGTGTGTATCAGCTCAAATATATGGATGCAATTCCGGATGCGGCGGTATGCAATGAAGCTGTAAAACTAGCGAAAAAGCGTGGTTTTGGACAGCTTCGCGGTTTTGTAAACGGTGTACTCCGCAATATTGCAAGAGAATTGGATAAGTTATGCTATCCGGATGAGAAATTAGAGCCGGTGCGTTTTCTTGAAGTAACGTATTCGGTTCCGGCATGGATGGCAGAGCAGTGGATAAAAGATTATGGATATGAAAAAGCAAAAGCGATTTGTGCAAGTTTTTTGGTGGAACGTCCGATAACGATACGTGCAAATCTGCTGCGTATTCAGCCGGTGGAATTAAAACTGCGTTTGGAAGCAGAAGGTGTAACCGTAAAAGAAGTACCGGAACTTTCTTATGCGTTTGAGATAAGCGGATTTGATTATCTGCAATCGTTGGATAGTTTTGCCGAAGGTCTTTTCTATGTGCAGGATATCAGTTCCATGATGGTAGCGGAGACGGCCGCACCACAAAAAGGTGCTTATATCATTGATGTATGTGCAGCACCGGGTGGAAAAAGTACACATTTGGCAGAGAAGCTCGATGGTACAGGTATGGTAGAAGCTAGAGACCTGACAGAATATAAGGTTTCACTTATTGAAGAAAATATTGAACGCCACGGACTTGGCAATATAAAAGCTGTACAGATGGATGCTGTGATTTCGGATGCCCATTCGGTGGAAAAAGCAGATGTGTTGATTTGTGACCTACCTTGCTCCGGTTTAGGGGTAATGGGTAAGAAAACGGATATTCGTTATAAGATGACACCGGAAAAACAAAAGGATCTGGCTGCGTTACAGAGAGAAATTTTATCTGTTGTACATACCTATGTAAAACCGGGTGGTACATTGGTTTACAGTACATGTACCATTCATAAAGGCGAAAACGAAGATAATGTGGAATGGTTTGTAAAACAGCATCCGGAATTTGCACTGGTATCAAGTGAGCAGATGTTTCCGGGTGGTGCGTACCACGATGGATTTTTTATTGCGAAACTGGTGCGTAAAGTATAGTTTTGGAGTGCAGAATCGATTGTGGAGTAGTTTAAAATGGATACTGTATTTGTAGGATGAGAAAGGGTTCTTATGTCAGAAAAAATAGATATCAAATCGCTGAATCAGAAAGAGCTGATTACATTCATGGAAAGCATGGGTGAAAAAGCCTTTCGTGCAAAGCAGATTTACCAATGGATACATGAAAAACATGTGGATTCTTTTGCGGAGATGACTAATATTTCCAAGAAGCTGATAGAAAATTTAAATGAAAAATCTTATCTGACAAGTTTAAAAAAAGAAGAAGTGCAGATTTCCAAGCTGGATGGCACTAGAAAATATCTCTTTTTGTTAGAAGATGGCAATGTTATCGAAAGTGTATTGATGCGCTATAAACATGGAAATTCGGTTTGTATTTCTTCGCAGGTCGGCTGTCGTATGGGGTGTCGTTTCTGTGCATCTACTTTGGATGGCTTGGTGAGAGGTTTGACGGCAGGCGAAATGTTAGACCAGATTTACCAGATTGGAAAAGATATTGGAGAGCGCATTTCCAATGTAGTAGTTATGGGAACCGGAGAGCCTTTGGATAATTATGACAATCTGCTGAAATTTATTGAACTTTTGACGGATGAACATGGTATCAACATTAGTCAGAGAAACCTGACGGTTTCAACCTGCGGTATTGTACCTCGCATGCGTCAGCTTGCAGAGGAAAAACTGTCTATGACACTAGCATTGTCGCTGCATGCATCCAATCAGGCAAAGAGACTGGAACTGATGCCGGTTGCCAATAAATATGAGATTGGCGAAGTCATTGATGCATGTAAGTATTACTTTGAACAGACAGGCAGACGTATTACGTTTGAGTACAGCCTTGTGGGTGGTGTGAATGACACAGATGCCGATGCGAGAGAATTGTCGCAGTTGATTCGCGGTATCAATTGTCATGTAAATCTCATTCCGGTAAATCCAATTAAGGAACGTGACTATGTACAATCCAATGCAAAGGTAATTGAGGCATTTAAAAACAAACTCGAAAAATCAGGGATTAATGTGACAGTTCGACGGGAAATGGGCCGCGATATTGATGGTGCTTGTGGACAACTTCGCAAACGTTACAAGGATAATCATGTATAATTACAAGAATATATAAAAAATGTATAAAGAATTGTCTGGAGCAGGGTGAAGACCTTGCTCTTTTTTTATTTTTGTGCTAATATAATATGATGAATTTATTGTGTCTATATATTATTTGGCGGCAAGAAATTTTACCAAATATATAGCCCTCCGGGGATGCACACACGATTATGTATTACACAAAAGTTTAAAACAAGAAAGGACAGCGAAGAAATGAGAACATTTTCCATTACGGATACAGGAGTTCTACGTAATATGAATCAGGACTACTGTTTTTCTTCGGATGCTCCTGTTGGAAATTTACCGAATCTTTATATTGTCTGTGATGGAATGGGCGGCCACAAAGCTGGTGAATATGCCTCCCGTTATACGGTGGAGCGTATCGCAGCATCCGTTTCCCGCAGTAGATGGACAGAGCCGATTCGCATTTTAAAAGATGCGATTAAAAAGGCGAATGAGATTTTGGTGATAGAAGCACAAGAGGATCCGGAAAAATATGGCATGGGAACGACAGTGGTAGCAGCGACGCTGGTTGGGCAAAGGCTGTACGTAGCCAATGTTGGTGATAGTCGTTTGTATGTTTTGAATGAGAAAATTGAACAGATTACCAGGGACCATTCTTATGTGGCGGAGATGATTCGTATGGGCAAACTTGCACCGGATGATGAGCGTGCCAAAACGAAAAAGAATGTGATTACCCGAGCCGTTGGAGCCATGGAAAAGGTGTCTCCGGATTTCTTTGAGGTAGAATTAAAGGAAGGGGATACGGTACTGATGTGTACGGATGGCCTTTCCAACATGGTAACAGATGATAGGATTCACCAGATTGTGTTATCTTTTCAAGATACAGAAGAAATAGGAAAAGCGTTGGTGAATGAAGCAAATAAGAATGGCGGGCAGGATAATATTACAGTATTAGTTGCAAAGCCATATTTCAATGAGGTGAAAGAATGTTAGAAAACGGTATGTTTTTAGTAGACAGGTATGAGATCATCAGTAAAGTCGGTGCAGGCGGTATGTCTGACGTATATAAAGCAAAGGATCATATTCTTGGCAGAGTTGTAGCGGTTAAAGTATTAAAACAGGAATTTTCAGAAGATATCAATTTTGTGACAAAATTCCGTACAGAAGCACAGTCAGCAGCAGGTTTGGAACATCCAAACATTGTGAATATTTATGATGTAGGCAGCGAAACAGGTCTGCATTTTATTGTAATGGAATACATAGAAGGCATTACCTTAAAAACATATATTGAGAAAAAAGGCCAGCTTTCTTTTAAAGAAGCGACAAGTATTGCGATTCAGGTGGCAAGAGGAATTGAAGCTGCCCACAATAAAGACATTACACATAGAGATATCAAACCACAGAATATTATTATTTCCACAGAAGGAAAAGTAAAAGTGACGGACTTTGGTATTGCAAAAGCAATCAGCTCCAATACCATTGGTTCCGATGCAATGGGTTCTGTTCATTATGCTTCTCCAGAGCAGTCTAGAAATGGTTTTATTGATGGCAGAAGTGATATCTATTCTTTGGGTATCGTTATGTACGAAATGGTGACCGGACGTGTGCCATTTGATGGTGATACAACTGTAGCAGTAGCACTCCAGCATCTGCAGGAGGAAATGGTAGCACCGAGTACATATGCACCGGAGCTTCCAATCAGTTATGAAAGAATTGTGTTAAAAACAACACAGAAGAGTCCTGACCGCAGATATCAGAATACTGCAGAGCTTTTAGCAGATTTGCGTAAGGCACTGACAAATCCGGATGAAGATTTTGTTGTGATTGCTCCACTTGTACTTGGAAATACACGTGTCATTGATGGGGAAGAATTAGAAGAAATCAAAAATGCATCCGTAGAAGCTGACTTAGACAGTGAAAATGGCTTTGTTTCCGAAGAAACAGAGGATGATGATTATTATGATGATGAAAATGAAGATGCATCCGGATTTTTGGATCCAAAAATGGAAAAAGTAGTAACTTTTGCAGGTATTGCAATTTTTATATTGATTATCATTATTATTTTATTTATTATTGGAAATTTTGTATCGGATTTCTTTAAATTTGGAAATAATAATTCGAGTGAAAAGCCAAATACAGAAATGTCAGAAATGACAGAAGATTCCGAGGATTCTCAGGAAGAAGATTCACAGGGAACCGAAGAAAAACAGGTAGAAATGATTGATATTGTGGGTATGTCTTTGGAAGATGCAACCAAGAAGCTTGAGAAAATGGGACTTTCTATCGAAGTTATGAAATATAAGGAATCTTCCAACAAAGAAGATGGTACGATTTTAGAACAGAACGAAGCAGAAGGCAATATGCTTGACAAAGGAACTGTTGTAAAAGTTACCGTTGCAGGAACGGATGCAGAAATGATTACAGTACCAAATGTAGTAGGTGCTACAGAATCCGATGCAGTAAAGAGTATTGAAGCCAAAGGATTTAAGGTACAAAGAGATTTTGCAGCAAGTGCAGATGTTGAAGAAGGCCGTGTTATTTCACAGACACCGGCAGATGGCGAAGCAGCAAAGGATTCTTATATCACTATCGTAATTAGTGAAGGCAAAGGCAAATCCTTGGTACCAGGTGATTTGGTTGGTAAAGATATAGATACCGTTATCAATCGTTTGGAGAATTTGGGATTTGTTGTAAACGAACTCGAAGTAAAGAGTGATGCATATCCAACTCCGGGTACCGTAACAAAAGTCGTTGGTGCCGGCACACAGAAAGAAGTGGGTTCTACGATTGATGTCAGCGTAAGCAGTGGACCGGAAACTGTAAAACCAGTCACATATAAGTTTATGGAATCATTTACAAAAGAAGGTGCAACTTCTTATGAATTCATTTTATATGATGGAAATGGTAAACAGATTGCAAGTGGAAAAGAATCAGGAAATACTATTAATTTTGGTGAAAAAGGTATTACTACACCATCCGGAAAACTTGTTTTGAAATGGTTCAAAGAAGAAACTGTAACTACAAAAGTACCAAGTGAAACCGATGTAAATGGTGATGGTGTTGTTGATGAAAACGATTTTACAGAAAAAGAAACAACCCAGAAGACCGAAATCGCAAATAGTGAAAGAACTGTTAATTTTCAAGAAGAATAATATATGGGTAAGTAATGCAGGGTAAGATTGTAAAAGGAATTTCCGGTTTCTACTACGTTCATGTAGTAGGAACCGGAATTTATGAATGTAAGGCGAAAGGAGTCTTTCGTAACAAAAAAATAAAACCTCTCGTTGGTGACAATGTAGAAATAGTTGTTGTAGATGAGGAAAAGAAAAAAGGAAATGTAGAAGCAATTCTTCCAAGAAAGAATGAGCTGATTCGTCCTGCCGTTTCCAATATTGATATGGCACTGGTGATTTTTGCGGCAGCAAAGCCGGACCCAAACTTCAATCTTTTGGACAGATTCCTTTGTATGATGGAATATCAGAAAGTTCCGGTAACCATTTGTTTTAATAAGTGTGATTTGGTAACGGAAGAAGAAAAACAGGCGCTCGAAGCAATTTATAAGCCTGCGGGATATGATATCATTTTTACCAGTGCAAAAGCCGGGATGCATCTGGAGGAATTAAAGGCATTGTTGAAAGGTAAAACAACGACGGTAGCAGGTCCTTCCGGTGTAGGAAAATCTTCTCTTATTAATGAGCTGCAGGATTCTGTTTATATGGAAACAGGCAGTATTAGTGAGAAGATTGAACGAGGCAAGCATACCACCCGACATTCCGAGATTATTCCGATCGGGGAGGATGCTTATATTATGGATACGCCGGGATTTAGTTCCATGGATATACCGGGCTTTGAAAAAGAAGATTTGTGGACATGTTATCCGGAATTTTTACCACACGAACCATATTGTAAATTTCGAGGATGCAGTCATATCAGTGAGCCAAATTGCGGTGTGAAAGATGCACTGGCAGAGGGTAAAATTAGTTCTGTTCGTTATGAAAATTATGTTTTGTTATATAATGAAATGAAGCAGATTCGAAAGTATTAAATTACACTTGATGCAAATGAAATAAGAAATTTGGTAACTGTTCAGATTATGGCAATCGCGTGATAGTAACACATTAGGAGGAAAAAGATGAATTGTTTATCACCATCTATTTTAGCAGCAGATTTTAGTAAGTTAGGCGAAGCAATTCGTGCTATTGACGAAGCTGGCGCACAGTATGTACACATTGATGTTATGGACGGTATGTTTGTCCCTAGTATTTCTTATGGTATGCCGGTCATTAAATGTATTCGTCCATGTACGGAGCGTATGTTTGATGCACACCTTATGATTGAGAATCCCGACCGTTATATCGATGACTTTGTAAAGGTTGGTGCAGATATTATTACGGTACATGCAGAGGCTTGTGTACACTTAGACAGAACCATTCAGGCAATCAAAGAGAAAGGTGTTTTGGCAGGCGTAGCTATCAATCCGGCTACACCAATTTGTCAGATTATTCATGTATTAGAAGCGGTAGACATGGTACTGATTATGTCCGTAAACCCAGGTTTTGGAGGCCAGAAAATGATTCCATATACCATTGAGAAAGTACGTGAATTAAAGAAAATTATTGACGAAAAAGGTTATAAAGTAGACATCGAAGTAGACGGTGGTATTACGTTAGATAACGTGGAGCAGTTCTTAGATGCCGGAGCAAATATTATTGTTGCAGGAAGTTCGGTATTTAATGGCGATGTGGAAGAGAATGTAAAATGTTTCTTGGATAAATTGAATGTGTAAATAAAAATGGAGTTGCTGCAAATAGAAATTTGCCGCTCGCTTTCAAAAGAAATTGATGCTCGCTTTGAGTAGTTTTATCTGTTTTATAAAAGCTGTGAGAAAAACTACTCAAGCGAGCCGTTTGATTTTTGGAAGAAGAAAAATTTTTATATCTATACGAAATCGTATTTGAATAGGAGTGTGGGAATTATGAAGTATATAATTATATCGGGTGGATATATAGATGATATATTTGCATTAGAATGGTTAAAAGAGAATACGTATGATTGTATGATTGCTGCAGATTCAGGAATGAATTTTTTATATAGAAATGGAGTCGTGCCGGATGTAATAGCGGGAGATTTTGATTCCGTGGATGATGATAGTTTGGATGAATTTTCTAGTTTGCCAAATGTAGAGATGCTTCGTTTAAATCCAATCAAAGACGATACGGATACCGAATTTGTGATTCGTGAAGCGATTCGCCGTGGTGCTGCACAGATTACACTTCTTGGGGCTACAGGAACACGCTTAGATCATGTGCTGGCAAATATATATTTGTTGGGGATTGGCTTAGAAGAAGGTGTTTCAATTGAATTGATAGACGCAAATAATCGTATTCGGATGATAGAGGATGTTCTGGAAATTTCAAAAGCAGAGCAGTTTGGGGAGTATGTATCCATTTTACCGGTAAGGGGAGATGCAAGAGGTGTAACATTAGAGGGAATGAAGTATGCATTAAGGAATGCAGATGTGAGTTGTTTTTCTTCCCTGGGGGTAAGCAATGAAATTGTTGCAGAGACTGCAAAGATATCGGTAAAACAGGGAACTTTGCTGGTGATAGAGTCGAGAGATTAAAATCTACTTGACGAATCACATAAAGTACAGTATGATGAGAAAAAATTGAAACGAGGATTTTGTTTGTTAATTGTTATTGTAATGGAGAAAATTGCAAAATAAATATTGCAGGGAGATTTTTTAGCTGCACACTTATGTCCGATGTGAACATGTAGTAGATGCTTATTTCGGCTTTACGCTAGAAGTCTGCCCATTTCGCCTTACAATTGCATGATTGTGTCATATAGAAATTCAAGAACCATAGTATCTTAATGCATTTAAGAGGCTATGGTCTTTTTGTGCTTTGTAACACCGCATGTGCAAAGGAGTTGCAAGCGAACTTTTTATTCTTTAAGGCACTATATTTTAAAGAACGAGAGGAAAGAAAGATGAACATAGACAAACAAATTGAATTCGATAAAGTAAAAGAAATCTGGGCTGAGTTGGCCCTTACGGACTGGGCAAAAGAACAGATAACACAAGTATCTTTGTGCTATTCGGAAAACGAATTAAGAAGCATATTAAGAGATACCTCAGAAGCCAGAGAATTGATTGAAAAAATAGGAATGCCGCCATTACAAAATATTTCGGAGTTAAAAGAGATTTTGATGATAGCGGAAAAGGGGGACTGCTTGACGCCATATCAGTTGGAGCGAATCGAGAAGGTTTTGGTTGCAATCCGACGTTTGAAAGATTATTTGCAAAGGGGAAAAATCTACGACAATTCACTGGCATATTACGATGAAAATCTAGACGAAATTCCAGAATTAAAAGAAGAGATATGTTGTAAAATTAGAAATGGTAACGTGGATGATTATGCATCAAAAGAATTGGGACAGATACGAAACCAAATTATAAAATGTGAAGAGCAGATGAAACAAAAGGCAGAGCAGGTGATGCGTTCTTATAAAGAATGTATGGCAGACAATTACTGTACATTTCGAAATGGACGAATCTGTGTGCCTGTAAAGAAAGAGTATAAACTTAAAATATCCGGTAGTGTGATTGACAAGTCATCTACGGGCAGTACCCTTTTTATAGAACCAAGTAGTGCTGCGAAATACTATGAGGAACTGCAGTTACTTAAGATAGATGAAGAGAATGAAGTATATCGTATTTTGTATACAATATCAGCGATGGTTATGGCGTCTGCACCAATGCTGCATAAAAATTTATCTATGATGGAGAAGTTAGATTTTATCTTTTCCAAAGGTAAATTAAGTATGGATATGGATGCGACGGAACCAGAAATTAATACAGAACGAAGGATTCGATTAACAGATGCCAGACATCCTTTGATGGATAAACAGATAGCGGTTCCGTTACAATTTGAAGTAGGGGAAGCGATACGAGGTATTGTTATTACAGGTCCTAATACCGGTGGAAAGACGGTGGCAATCAAAACAGTAATGCTAAACTGTATGATGGCACAATGCGGCTTACATGTGACATGTAAACAGGCAGATATTTGTATGAATAGCTCTTATTTATGTGATATTGGGGATGGTCAGAATCTTTCTGAAAATCTGTCTACATTTTCTGCTCACATCACCAATGTACTTGAAGTATTGGGTGAAGCTAATAAAGAGAGTTTCATTATTATGGATGAATTAGGCTCTGGAACAGATCCAACGGAAGGGATGGGAATTGCGATTGCTATATTAGAAGAGCTTAGAAAAAGCGGAGCGATTTTCTTAGTTACGACCCATTATCCAGAAGTAAAGGATTATGCCACAAAGACAGAGGGCATCATTAACGCACGAATGACATTTGATAAGGAGACATTAAGACCAACCTATCAAATGGTTATTGGAGAAGCAGGTGAGAGTTGTGCATTTTTCATTGCAGATCGACTAGGCATGCCAAATGAGATGCTGAGTGTGGCGATTCGTGCAGCTTATGGCGAAGATGCGGTACAATCTTATGTGTTTCAAAAAGATGAAAGCAGCATAAAGAAAGAACATGGAACCAAGATTTTAAAAGCGAAAGTTGGAAAGCGTCAGACAGACCTTAGCACAAAGTATAAAGTGGGTGATAGCGTGATGGTATATCCGGATAAAAAGATTGGAATTGTATGTGTACCAATCAATGAAAAAGGGGTATTACGTGTACAATTGCCAAATAAGAAGATTTGGATGAATCATAAGCGTGTAAAATTACATGTGGCTGCCACGGAGTTATATCCAGAGGATTATGATTTTTCAATTATATTTGAAACTGTGGAAAATCGAAAAAAGCGACATGATATGGAAAGAAAATATACAGATGCAGTGATTGAGTCAGAGGAATAGGGAGGCGTTAAAGGATGAAACGAATGATTAAGTCAATGGAGATAAAATATTTAGTATCATCGCTTGAATTGGTTGAAGATGTATTTGCAAAATATAGTTATAGATATTATTAAATAATATATAATACTATAAAATTATTTTAATACTTTATGTTGTACTATTTCTTTCTGAATGATATAATCTTTTAGAAAGAAGGTGATAATCAAATGACAGCAAAGGAAGTATTGAGAGTTCTTCAAATTACAAGACCAACGCTTACGAAATATGTGAAAGACGGAAAATTAAAAGTGACTGTCAAGGGAAATGGCAGATATGATTATGATGCTGACAGTGTCTATAAAATGCTGAATAAAGATATGGAAAGAAAAACCTATCTTTATGCAAGAGTTTCTACATCAAAACAAAAGAAAGACCTTGAAAACCAAGTGCAGTTACTGAAAAATTTCTGTTTTCAA
>CAYVGA010000056.1:3577-14163 GCA_964449855.1 uncultured Lachnobacterium sp. | reverse complement strand
ACATGGGCAAAGTTATCGGTAAACAGGGTCGTATTGCAAAAGCAATCCGTTCTGTAGTAAAGGCCGCAGCCTCAAAAGAAGACAAAAAAGTTATTGTAGAAATTATGCAGTAGCAGGTATGGGAGTGTCGAAAGACACTCCCATTTTTGCGTATTACATGCACTTATACCAACGGTAGAAAAAAGAATATCAGTCGATGATTAATATATCAGAATGGATGATTGGAATTTTTGGAAAAAATTAAAAATTTTCCAACCTTTTTTCAAATTTTAACACTATATATTTGTGGGACTTATGAGGGGGGCTTATGGAGAAACAATTTGCAGATAAAATGATAGAACAATTTCAAACGAAATTTTTCGGTTTTGCGTTAAGCAAGTGTCAGAATATGCAGGAGGCAGAGGAACTGGCGGCACGAATCACCTGCGAGGCATATGTGACAATGCGGCAAGTCGAAGATGTGTATAACTGGGAAGGCTATTTGTATCGAATTGCTTGGAATGTATATGCAAAATATGTGCAAGAGCAAAAGAAGAATGACAGCAAAGAGTTTGAGGCGTTAGAGCTTTCGGACGAGTTTGATTTTGAAAAAGATTTATGGCACAAAGACGAGTTACAAAAAATCAGAAATGAAATCGCATGGCTGGGAAAACGGCATCGAGAGATTGTGGTTTCGCACTATTACCATAATAAGAAGTTAGGCGAGATAGCAAAACAGTTAGAAATACCAGAAGGTACGGTAAAGTGGCATTTGTCGGATGCAAAGAAACAGTTGAAAAAAGGAATGGGACAGATGAGAGAAAAAGGAAGATTGGGAATTGAACCGATAACATTAGGAACAAAGGGAAATATGGGGACACCAGGTTCAATGGGAGATACCAATGCGTTTGTCAATTCAAAATTGCGTGAGAATATTGTGTATGCGGCATATTTTGAACCAAAAACGAAGTTGGCAATTGCGGAGGAATTAGGGGTTAGTCCGGTGTTTATTGAAGATGAAGTAGATTATTTAGAGGAATATGGATTTTTGGAGTTGATGCCTGGACAGAAATATCGAACAAATATCTTTATCGAGGATATACCGTATGAGATTCTTTTAAAAACGAGGGAAGTCGAAGTTGAAATTGCAAAATTAGTGTGTGATGAATACGTGCCTGAGATTTTGAGCTATCTGGAGACTTTTGATAGAAGTCAGTTTTATATACCGAATGATGATTGGAATTTTTTCTTGTGGTCAATGATTCCCATGATGGTGTTTCAAATTGGATATGGAGAAATGGATTGGGAGAGAATGCGTAAGAAAAATTATTTGGTGAAACGAAAAGATGGTGGAGATTATGTAGCGATAGCCACTGTTTATAGAGAAGAGAATTACGATGCGATCGCCAAGCATGAAATGTTTTGTGGACCTATGTTTGTGAAAAGTGAGGCAAATGTGGGTTCATGGTCATTATCTACAGAATATGATGATAGAGAGTTTGGATGGCTGGATAATCATGAGGCTGATTATGGTTACTTGTATCGTTTTATGAGAGGAGAACTTCCAAAAACAGAAGGAACTTTGGATCGGTATGTACGCTTGTACGATAGAGGGCTTTTGGTAAATGTAGATGGGAAAGATGAAGTAAATGTAATTGTGAAAAAGGTAAATATGGATATAGAAAATCAATTATTAGAAATTATAAATAAGAAGTGTCTGCCAGCATCCGATATGTTTAAGAAGAAGCTGCATGCATTGGTGCAGAAACGAATTACGATGGAAAAACAATATTTTCCAAAGCATATGCATGAAATGTTAGAAATCTACAGAACGGTAGGTGGTATTAATAAGATAAAAGTCATTGATGAACTGTTGGAAAGAGGAATTTTAAAACCCCTGACGGAGCGACAGAAAAAAGGAGTCATGGTAATTTTGTATACGGATTTTTTACCTGTTAAAGATGAGTCATAACCTGTTAGGGAAAAACTATTGTATGAAAAAGTAAAATACGATACTTTATCATCATAAAGTGTTCGGAAAGGTAATAAAAGAAATGAAAAAGTATAATGTTTTGCGTGTCATCAAGCGTATGTTAAAACACTTGTGGGAGCAGGAGCCGGCACAGTTTGGGCGAATTGCTATTTATACTGTGGTGGCGGCGGTGTATCCGTTTATGGCAGTGTTTTTACCAAAGGTAGCGATTGGCATTTTAGAACAGGGTAGTGCTGATGCAGGAAAACGATTAGTGCTGACAATGGGAGTGTACTTTGTGACAGCAGGTGTGCTGGCGATATTGACAAAGTATTTGCTGGCTTACATAAATACAAGAAATATGCGTGTGCGTTTGTTGTATCTGGCTGATATGTCGAAGAAGTTGATGACTATGGATTACAGTCATTTTGAGGATGCAAAGTTCTTCGAAGAATATGAAAAGGGCATGAATGCGGGAAATAATAATGCAAATGGTATCGAGGGTCTTTATAATAAGTTGTCGGAATTGCCTGCGAATTTTCTTGCACTTTTAGGAATGGTGCTTTTGGCAGGGGCGCTTAGTCCGGTTCTTTTAATCTCGTTGGTGGTGCATGTGCTGGTAATCATGTGGACATCAAAGTTGACACATGATTATGAGTATGCAAAGAAGCAGGAGTTGTCGAAGGCGGCGAGACGTATTTCTTATTATAAAAAGACCACACAGGATTTTTCTTATGGAAAAGATATTCGTATTTTTAATCTTAGAGACCGAATTATGGCGAATTATCAAGAAGAAATCAATGCATATCTGGTGTTGTTTACAAAAATCCGTAATCGAGAATATGCATTGGGATTTCTCTCACTGCTTACCTTATTTGTAACAAATGTACTTACCTATGGAATTCTGATTTATGAAGTATTGCATGGGATGCTGGTGAGTTCTTTTAGCATGTATGTGACCATGATTACGACACTGATGGCTTCTATGATAACGTTCGGAAATGATTTGGCATTTATTTGGAATGAGGGGGAATATGTGGATGATTTCTATCGTTTCTTAGATGCACCATTAGTGGAAGAAGGTAATCAAAAAGAAGGTGAGATATCCGAATGGAAAGAGTATAAAACTTTGGAAATCCGTTTTGAGCATGTAAGTTTTCGTTATCCACATACGGAAAAGAATGTGTTTACGGATTTGAATTTTACCATTCACGCGGGAGAGCGTTTGGCAATTGTTGGTGTGAATGGAGCAGGAAAATCGACCTTGGTGAAGTTGATGACGGGATTGTTTACTCCAACGGAAGGGAAGGTTTTTATCAACGATGTGGATATTACAGAATTAAAGAAATCAGAAATTTATGAGTTGTATTCTGCGGTATTTCAAGAAGTAAATGTATTGGCGTTTACACTTCGTGAAAATGTGGGGTGTCAGGCGAGAGATGTGGATGATGCAAGGGTACAAACCGCTTTGGATAAAGTTGGATTGTGGAATAAGGTCGAAGGTTTTACAAACGGATTAGACCAGATGATGTTAAAGGTCATTGATGAAAATGGAACGGATTTCTCCGGTGGTGAGAGACAGAAGCTTTCGATTGCCAGAGGCCTGTATAAGGATGCACCGATGGTCATTATGGATGAGCCGACAGCGGCACTGGATGCTTTGGCAGAAGCCGAAATTTATGAGAATTTCAGTAGTTTGGTAGAGGGAAAAACCGCTGTGTATATTTCACATCGTCTGGCTAGTACCCGTTTCTGTGACAAGATTGCATTGTTTGACGCAGATGGTTTGGAGGAATATGGAGCTCATGATGAACTTATGGCGAAAAAAGGAAAGTATTACGATATGTTTGTAATCCAGGGAAAATATTATCAGGAGGAGGCGGTGTAGAGATGAAAAAGTTTATGCATTTTATAAAACTGGCTTGGTCGATTTCGCCATCTTACTTGATATTATTGGTAGTCCACGCATTTTGTGAATCTGCAAAGAACTTATTAAATGTGATATTGCCAATGTATTTGATTGATGAATTAACAGGTGCACAAGATATTAGAAAGCTGTGTGTGTATGGTGGTTTGATTGTATTAAATAACGTGGGAATGATGTTCGTATCCAATACCTTGCAACGTTTTATAAAGATAAAAGAAGAACAGACGCATGATGGTATGAATAAACTGATGTCCGAAAAGATTATGAATTTGGAATATTCTTACTTAGAAAATCCGTATTATTTGGATTTAAAAGAACGTGCTGTTTTTGCAGTCCAAAATCAAAATATTATTTCAAATTTGATTATTACGATGTCAGAATTGTTAAGCAAAGGTGCAACATTGGTAGGATTGATTGTGATTTTGCTCTCTCTTGGTCCTGTGCTTTTGATTGTTTTGCTTATAGGGGGTGCCCTGATGCTTCTTATATATGCAGGTGTTTCGAAATATCAGACAGAGGTAATGCAGGAGATAATTCCGAATAACCGCAGATTTGGATATTATTTTAATTTGGCATTTGATAAAGAGGTACAGAAAGATGTTCGTTTATACCAGATGGAGCCAATGGTGACAGAGCGTGTTGTGGAGTTTTCCAATAATACCGGTGATATGTTTGAAAAGATGCAGAAAAAGATGGGAAATGCAATGGGGCAGATGGCGGCAGTTGGTGAAGGCATTGCGGCATTTAGTTATGGTTACGTGGGGCTTCGTACCCTTGGCACAGATTTTGGTCCACAATTATCCATTGGTGCGTTGACCATGTATGTGGCAGCAGCGATAAATGTTTCTTCTATGGTAACTTCTTTTGGGCAGAGTATAGTGATGCTTTTGCAATTTTTAAGCTGGCTCGAACCATATATGGAGTTTATGTCTCTGGCAGAAGAAACAAAGTCTACAGGTAAAATGCCATTTGAAGGGGATGTGGAAAGCATAGAATTTCGAAATGTGACATTTGCCTATCCAAAGGCTGAAAAAGCAGTGCTGAACAATGTATCTTTTGAAATTAAGAAAGGTGAAAAAATTTCGATTGTAGGTTTAAATGGAGCAGGAAAATCGACGCTGGTAAAATTGATTTGCCGTATGTATCAGGCAGACAGCGGGGAAATCCTCATCAATGGCAGAAATATTTATGAGTATGAATATATGTCCTACATGAATACAATTTCCGCAGTATTTCAGGACTATCGTTTGTTTAACTTCAGCATCGCAGAAAACATTTCCTGTCAGGCAAAGGACTGTGACGTGACAGAAGTCAAACGTCTGATTCATGAAGTGGGATTGGAAGAAAAGGTAAACGGATTGCCGCTTGGCATCGAGAGTCGATTTGGCAAGGATTATGATGAGGATGGAATCGAAATGTCCGGTGGACAGGCACAGAAAATTGCGATTGCAAGAGCCTTGTATAAGAAGGCGTCTATGGTGATTCTGGATGAACCGGCGAGCGCCCTGGACCCAATCGCTGAAGCTGAAATTTATGAGAAATTTAATAGTTTGGTAGAAGATAAGACAGCGATTTATATTTCACACCGTATGTCCTCATCGGTGTTCTGTGATAAGATTTTGATTATCGATGGCGGAACAGTGGCAGATTTTGACAGCCATGAGAATCTGATGCAGAAAACAGAGAGTTTGTATTACAAATTGTTTATGTCGCAGGCGGAGAATTACAAGTTAGCGGAAGTGTGATATAGAAAAAGAAGTTGGAATTTTTAAAATTTCAGCTTCTTTTTTACATACAAGTTAGAAAAAATGTGGTATGATACATAAAGAGAAATTATATTTTCGAGGTGAACATGGAAAAATTACTTAGAGTGGGTGTTATTACAACGACACATGGTATTCGCGGAGAGGTTAAGGTATTTCCTACCACCGATGACCCGCAGAGATTTAAGGAATTAAAAAAGGTAATTCTGGATACAGGAAAAGAACAATTGGATTTGGAAATTGCTTCTGTGAAGTTTTTTAAGAATCTGGTAATCTTGAAATTTAAAGAATTTGATAATATTAATGATGTAGAAAAGTACAAAAATGCAGATCTTCTTGTAACCAGAGAACATGCAGTAAAATTGAAACCGGGAGAATACTTTATTGCAGATTTGATTGGTTTGAAAGGTGTTTCGGATGAAGGAGAAGATTTGGGAGAACTGACGGATGTGATTCAAACCGGAGCAAACGATGTATATGTATTTTCAAAGGCTGGAGAAGCGGATTTGCTTGTACCAAAGATTCCGGATTGTGTAAAAGAGATTGATTTGGTAAAGGGTACGGTATTAGTACATTTACTGCCTGGATTACGGGATTAGTAGATTTTATGTATAATTATTCAGTGCCTGAATAATTGCGATTTTCAAACTAGTTATAATAATTCATTAAAGAGAAAAGAGGACGGGGTTATGAATTATCACGTATTAACATTATTTCCAGAAATGGTACTAAATGGATTAAACACTTCTATTATTGGACGTGCAGTAGAAAGTGGAAAGATATCGGTAAATGCAATTGATATTCGTGAATTCACTTTGGACAAACATAGAAAAGTAGACGATTATCCATATGGTGGTGGAGCAGGCATGCTGATGCAGGCGCAGCCGGTATATGATGCTTACAAGAGCGTAGCGGACAAACTTCCGCCAAACAGCAAAAAGCGTGTGGTCTATGTGACTCCACAGGGATATCCATTTACGCAGCATATGGCAGAAAAATTTGCAAAATGTGACGATTTGATTCTGCTTTGCGGACATTATGAAGGAATCGATGAACGCGTATTGGAAGAAATCGTAACCGATTATGTATCGATTGGCGATTATGTGCTCACAGGTGGCGAATTGGCGGCAATGGTTATGATTGATGCCATTTCCAGACTGGTTCCGGGAGTATTGCACAATGAAATTTCTGCGGAAACAGAGACATTCCATAAGTACCTTTTGGAATATCCACAGTATACCAGACCGGAAGTATGGCATGACAAAGAAGTACCGGAGGTTCTGTTGAGTGGAAATCAGAAGAAAATCAGTGACTGGCGTTTGAAAAAGTCCAAAAAACGTACGGTTGAGCGTCGTCCGGATTTGTTTGACCAGTATTTTGCGTTGAATGAATGCAGGGACCGTCTGATGCTTTCGAAAATGCTGCATATTGATATGATTGAGTGTATTAACCGCGGTCGTGCGATTTTGATTGCAAAAGACAGTAATGATATTTTGATTTTGGATAAGGAAACCGGATATTATCATTATTCCGGTAATAATATTGAATTCTTTTATGGTCTGCCAAAGGATGTACGTTTGTCCATCAAGAAAATTGTGGTACATCAGGAAGAAATGGTAGAACCGCTACGTAAATTATTGAATCTGAATAATAAATTGGTGTGTTACCAGTCCGTATATACCGCAAGAGAGCGTCTTCCGATTTCAGGTCTGTACCGTGGAGACGGAAAACCAACAGCGGATGGACTTACGATTCGTCTTCTTGGCATGGAGTATGCAGATGCGGTGCAGGAAGCCTATAACAATGCTGATTACCAGAAAGTAAAAGACAGTGATTATATCAAAGAAAGAATTATGAAGAAACGCGTGTATGGTGCATTCCTTGGAAATGAGCTGGCAGGTATGATTGGTATTCATAATGACGACAGTATTGGTATGCTGTATGTATACGAGAAGTTCCGTGGCAGAAAAATCGGTAAGGCACTTCACACGTATATTATTAACAAGATGCTGGCATTGAACTGGATGCCATACAGTCAGATTATGATTGGGGATGAAGCATCGACCGGATTGCAGAAATCGCTTGGTATGTATATGTCGAAGACACCGATTATTTGGATGGATTAGGTTTGAAAGAGGCAGGGCTTAGGCTCTGCCTTGTTCGATTATAGCGTTTTATATTGAGGTTATATATGAATGAATTTCCAAGGAGTAATTTGATACTTCGTTTAATAAAAGAAAAATGTAAATTGGATGGAATTACGCAAAAACAATTGTGCTATGGAATATGTGACACAGGATATATTTCCAGATGTATCAATCAAAACACTGAAGTGGATAAATTGATGCTGGATGCATTCATGCAAAGATTAGGGATGTCTGTTAGAAGTTATAAGTATATTTTAAGAGATAGCGAATACAAATGTTTTACAATTCGAGAAAAAATAAGAATGTGTATTAGTGAATATAAGATCCAAGAAGCCAATACATTAGTAGAAGAATATCTCGAAATGCAGACGGAGATGAAAGGTGCGAAAAAACTGCATCATCAAATGGCACTTTTATTGCGTTCTTATGTGTTAGGATTGGAAGATGCAGACCCTATGGTGCAAATGAAGAATATTGATGAGGCAATTGCTTGTACGATAGCAGAGATTCGTGTTTCTGAGTTAGGCAGATTTTTATTCAGTGAAGTGGAATTACTATTACTAACACGAAAGGCGATGCTGCTTGAAAACATGGGAAAAGAGGATGAGGCATATATCCTATATTATCATCTGTATCATATACAAAAAGGAAAAACATATGCGACGGATGAATTAACCTATATATTTGTAGTGGTAGATTATCATTTGGCAAAGATTTGTTTGAGGAAAAAAGAGTTCTATTCAGCGAGAAAAATTGCAGAAAAAGGTATAGAAAGCTTATCAAAAAATAATAAGTTTCTCTTTGCCGGTGAATTATTAGAAATTATTTCACTATTAGCTGAGGATGAACGTATAAGTGAAAAACGAACATATAAATATGAATTAATCAAAAAGCTTATTTTGAAGTACATGCCTGATTGGAATCCTGATACATATTATCCCTTATATCGTGAATTTTCGGTTTATTCATTTCGGAAAATGATTGTACAGAGAAGAAAAATGTTAGGACTGACCCAAGAAGAACTGAGCGTAAAATGCTGTTGTGATATCGCAACGATTGAAAGAATGGAACAAGGATTAGTTGATACACAGTCAGATATTGCATATCAGATTTTAAATGCGGTTGGTTTGCCGATAGAGAAATGTTTTTATTTATTGCAAACGAGTAGTTATGATGTAAAGCAAAAGGATTTGAAGCTGGCAACAGCAATTAATGAGAATCGATTAGAAGAAGCTAAACATCTATTATCTGAGATTCGAGAATCTATAGATATGTCATTGGTGATTAATCAGCAAGTAATAGCGTTTGAGGAATCTATAATTTATCATAGCGACAAAAATATCTCGGCAGAAAATAGAATACAGGATTTTATGACGATTTTGAATTATACGATACCGAAAGAAGCAATTGGTAAATCGGATGTGATACTTTATGAAAATGAGGTTGGAATAATTCGTAGTATAGCAATGTGTTATGAGAAGGCGGGGGATTCAGAGTCTGGAATAAAATTATTAGAATGGGGAATTAATGGATTTTTGAAGGAAAATAGTGTAGGTGAAGAAAATGATACAGAGTATCTTGTGTTGTTAAAGTTATTAGAGAGTATATATGCGAATCAAGGAGACTTTGAGATAGCCAATCAAATGCTCAAAATAGGTATACCAGGAATTATCAAAAGTAATATTGCTGGATTTGTTCCACAGTTTATATATGATAAAGCATGGAATATGTTAAAAGAAAAGGGAGATATAGATGAGGAAACAGAATGGGAGCTTAAGGCAGCTTATGAGATTGCTAAATTTAGTAGAGTTGAATGGGTTGCATACTTTATAGAAAAAATATGCGATTCATTTAATAAAAAAGAGTGGGAATAGTAATGTTTATTTTTTAGATTCAGATTTAATGGTTTCATTATCTATATCTGAATACATTTCAATGGAAGGTTCTTGGCTTAAATAAGTAGAATTAGTATTATTAATAGCTGATGTTAGACATAAAAGTGTAAATAAAAAAGTCTTAAAAAATTTTTTCATTTTAAATATATCCTCCTAAAATTTGTTTAAGAAATAGTATATCTTATAGATTAAACTATATGAACCTACAAAACAGTCAATTTTTAAATTGACTGTTTTGTAGGTGTTTAAAATTAATCATAGGATCTATTCTTAACTTGTTGTTAGATTTAACTGGCAATAATAAAAGAAAGGGGGAAGAGTACATGAGAGGAATATTCCTGACAGTCTGAAAAAGTTTCTTTTAAAGAAATCTGATGATAATTAGACATAAATTTTCCTTTACTTTTATGTGTGGGATATTGTTTTGTCACTTATATTTTACCATAAGTGGAGAGAAAATTTAGATAAAAAGAACCAAGAAACCAGTGAAATTAATGGGTTCAGGCATTTATCAAATGCCTAACTATGTATAAAAAGGAGAGAAGAAATGATTGTTAGGTTTCGAAATATAATTTCTTGGCAGAATATCGCAAATAAGATTTTTGTGATTAATGAAGAAAGTGGTATGGGAATATGTCTTGAAGAAAGTGGAGTGGATTTTTGGTTGGAATTATTAAAAGAAAATAGGTTTGAAAAAATATTGAATAATTTATCAGAAATATATGAATTAAATGAAGAAGAGATAAGAGCAGATTTCCTTGAATTGTTAAATCAACTAATGTCAATGGGAATTGTTGAAATTATAGAGGAAAATCTGGTTGTAAAATGAAAAGGGGTGAAGTTGGGATCATAATGATTGTGGAATGAATACTGAACAGATAATCAGTATATTACGTCAGTTTA
>CAYVGA010000056.1:0-3477 GCA_964449855.1 uncultured Lachnobacterium sp. | reverse complement strand
CATAATGATTGTGGAATGAATACTGAACAGATAATCAGTATATTACGTCAGTTTAGAAAAATGGGAGGATTGAACGTTACATTTACAGGGGGAGAAATTTTTCTTAGAAAAGATTTATTGACACTAATTGAAGAGGCAAGAAACTTGCATATGAGAGTGTTTTTGTTAACGAATGCAACTTTAATCAATGAGCAAATAGCAAAAAAATTAAAGGAGCTTCATATAGCTGAACTTTCTGTGAGTATATATTCATTGGATGAAAAAATACATGATGATATTACCAAGGTAAGTGGGTCCCTTAAAAAATCACTTCAGGGAATAGAGGCGGCTAAAAACAATGGAATTTCAATAATGGTTAAAACTCCTTTAATGGAAAAAAATAAATATGCCTATAGAGAAATAGCGGCGTATTGTGAACAAAATGGTTTTACATTTATGACGTCTCCTGTTATTTTTTCTAAAAGTGATGGTGATGTTTTTCCACATCAATTAGCAGTTAATAAGGTTGATTTAAAAATTATTCTTAAAGAAATCCAAGCGTATCAAAAATCAATTACAAAAGAAAACTATGAAGAGGCATGTGGTGCATTAAAATATTCGTTTGCTATTGATTGTATGGGGAATTTTTTCCCGTGTAATGCATTTTATTACAAAATTGGAAATGTAAAGCAAAGTACGCTTTACGAGTTGTGGCGAAGCAAAGAACTTGAGCAGATTCAAAATATAAAAAAGTCTGATTTGCAAGAATGTAATGGGTGCGGATTTGCACAAGATTGCATTAGATGTCCTGGACTTGCATACCTAGAGGATGGAAATATGTTGGGTTGTTCTTCTAATGCAAAATCTATTGCGGTAGCTAGATATATAAAACGAGGAGAGGAGGAATAAGAATATGAAAAAAGAATTTAAGAAACCAGTGTTAAAGATTATTCTTGATACAACAGTTGATTCACAGTGCAAGAATGGCTCTTGTCAGGGAAAATAATCGTGTGTATAATGGAAGACCGGATGGTCTTCCATTGTTATATCATTAAAAAAGCATTTGAGGAATAAAGATGAAAAAATATATAAAAAAACTATTTCCGAAACTTTTTATTCGAGTAACATTTCATATTATTTATATAGTTTCCATTGCTTCGTTGCCATTTATTATAAAGAATATGATTGATGATAACTATGCAGATAACCTAATGAAAATTGCCGTTCATATCACAGCATTTATCGGAATGATTATAGTGGGCATGTGGGCGCAATATGTTTCTCAGAAAACGGCTTGGGGAATCGAATATGATTTGAATTGTATGTTGAGAACGGATTTGTTTCGAACATTTGTTGATAAAGCACCTGCTGAGTTTAGTAAGAGAAATATAGGTGAATATACTTCGATGTTGGAAAATGATGTAAGTGCTGTCGCTGAATATTTTGAATACTGTATAGATGTGCTTGAAAATGTGTTGAGTTTGATAGTATATGCTGTTTTTGTTTTCTCATTAGATATTAGGATTGCTAGTATTATCTATATTGTGACAACCGCAACATTGTTTCTTCCAAACATTACGGGCGAGAAATTAGCGACTAGAAAAAACAGAGTATTGAACGAGAATGGATTATATGTTGCAAAAGTCAATGATTTGCTTTCAGGACATATGTTAGTAAACAGTCAAACCGAAAATGGTTTTATTAAAAGACATAGTGTTGCGTTGGAGAAACTAGAAGATAGCCGCTTGTCTTATGGAAAATATAAAAGTTTTGTAAATGTTTTTAATGGAAGTATAATGTATGTCATAGACATAGTTGCATTTATTGCGATTGCATTTTTGTTAGTATCAGGACAAATTACGGCAGGTGTTGCTACTGCCACGATTACATATATACGAGAATTTGTAGCACCTTTACGAGGAGTAATCGACTCGATTAGTGCAGTTAAGTCAGTTAGTGGTGTAAAGGACCAGTTGTTTAGGGAGATTAGACAAGAGAAAATTGTGTGTCAGAAACATGAATTTCAAAAGGATATAGAATTTAGAAATGTATGTGTGAAGTATGATAATTTTTCATTAGTTAATTTCTCTTTTACTTTTGAAAAGGGAAAAAAATATGCCATTGTTGGAGAAAGTGGTTCTGGAAAATCAACAATCTTAAAATTGCTGATGAAAGAAATTATGTTAGATAGTGGAAAAATATATATGGACGGAGTGGATATAGAAGAAATAGATATTTTAAGTATAATTAGCTATATAGAACAAAATTCATATGTTTTTTCGGAAAATTTCGAAAATAATATTACTATTTTTGGGAGTTAT
This sequence comes from uncultured Lachnobacterium sp., assembly GCA_964449855.1. Taxonomy (GTDB): domain Bacteria; phylum Bacillota; class Clostridia; order Lachnospirales; family Lachnospiraceae; genus Roseburia. The sequence continues at coordinate 1,177 of CAYVGA010000056.1, read as the reverse complement.
CCAATGACGGATTTTAAGGACACAAGTAGCGATGAAATCAATCCAATAGTGGAAGCTATTATAGATAAGTGTAATTGTTCAGAGGCGAGTGGAGGAGAAAAACAGATTTTAGCAATCATAAGGGCGTATGTAGCACAAAAGAACATATGGATTCTAGATGAGCCTTGTAGTGCGGTTGATGTAGTTAATGAAAGGTATATTATGCAGGAACTGTTGAAACAAAAAAAACTTACTATTATTATGGTAACACATAATACATCACAGGAGAATTTAAAGCAATTTGATAACGTGATAAGACTTAAAAATGGAGTAATTGTGGATGTAGTGAAGAATGAGTAAGGAAAGTAATATTCGGAAAATGACTTTATAAATATATATAAGTTAAGGTGAGAATTTTATTAAAATCTTATAAGAAAGGAAAAAAGAATGATTTTAGAAGGTTATGTAAAAAATAAAAAAAATGAACCAATGGAAAATGCAATGGTAGAAATAAAAGGAGAAGACTTTATTACAATATATAGTACAGAAAGCGATGAAAAGGGATATTATAGATTTGATATTCCGGAAAGCACCTATCCTTTTATGATTGCAGTAAAAGACTATGCGGTAAAGTATTTGGAATATTGGAGTCAGAATATTCCACTAACACAGAATATGAGCTTGGATGTGAGAGTTGATATGTTAGAAATTTATGGTTTGCATGCGTTCCGTGTAAAAGGTGCAGGAAATACATTGATGATTTATTTCCGACCAATGAGTTTGGCAAAATTTCAGCAGGGCGAAAAAGATATTGCACCAGAACTTGCTGCGGTAAAAGTAGTGATAGATGAAAAAGAAGTACCCGTAATTTTACAAAATGAAGTAAAGGAATTTGCAGGCGGAAAAAATATGATGGCATATCTGATTCAGGTGGATACGAGCGATATAGGAAAAGAGTGGAAGAAGCTTGAAGTTGAAATTCGAGATAAGGAAGATAATTTTGGGGCGGCTTCTATCTTTTGTGAGGGATAAGTAAATAGGGATAAAATGATATCATAAAGATAATGAAAAAATACTTGCAATACTAGAAGAAATGTGGTAAAGTATCAACGTTGTGAATAAAAAGCGATGGTCCTCTGTTGCAGCATAGTGCGCATTAAGAACGTCAAAGTAAATAGGAGGTCACAAAATGAACGCA
>CAYVGA010000055.1:0-14286 GCA_964449855.1 uncultured Lachnobacterium sp. | reverse complement strand
TTTCTGACACCTTAATCTTGCATTATAATTTATATTTCGACTTTTCTTGCTGGTTCCATGTTCCTCGACCATATATGCTACAAAACTCAATGTGCTTAAGCAGCATTTAAATTTCCTCCTCAGAACCATAAAACCATATATACAGCATAGAATAAATTCGATTATTGATTTCAATATTTAGATTTTTCATCATCTTTTGGTCAATAACTAACTGTTTTGCATGGATTTCTTCTACCAAAGGTACATTTCGAAACAACATGTGTGTTAATGCACGGGAAATATCTTGTAAATCTTCCTCGTTTATCATGTTAGATTACACTATTCCCATCATTTTTAACACCCAATAAATCAGTCCCAACACCCAGCTAGAAAAAATACCATACAGAATCACCGGTCCGGCAATTCGAAATATCTGACAACCGATACCAAAGACCTGTCCTTCCTTTTTAAACTCTATCGCAGAAGAGCAGACCCCATTTGCAAATCCGGTAATCGGAACCAATGCGCCTGCACCGCCCCATACCGCCAAAGACGGATACAGGTTTAAACCTGTCAGAATAACACTAAGCAGAACCAGCAAAAGACTGCACCATGTGGATGCCTCTTTTTGTTCTAACCCAAAGTTATTCATTCCCATATTTACAATGAACTGCCCCAGTACACAGATTGCACCTCCTAATAAAAAGGCTTTTAACATATTTACCCAGAGATTGTGCGTCGGTGTTACCTGTTTTACATAGTCGTTATAGGCTTTATTACGCTGCTGCTCCTGTGGTGAGATTTTTTCGGTTTTCAAAATGATATACCTCCTCTTTTCTATCCGATTTTCTCCTCTTTGGTATATCTTTTATTTTTATATGTGTACCTGCCACAAGTTCTCTTCGGCTGCTCCCCAGAGAAATAATTCTTTCATCTGCTCATCATATGTCTCTACCGGCTTAAAATTCTTAACCAAGGTTAATAAATAGGCCTCTTTTTCATCTTTCGGTTCTATCGCTCCCATAGAAGCATGGATTTTTTCCACCATAATCTGTGGCTCTAATTCTTCTGACAAGTCCAAGTCAAACAAATTTTTCATCAGTCCCGCCAGATAATAAAATTCATAATTTCCAAGCAGCACGGATGTCTGCTGGTTACACTTGATAATCACACTTTGTCTCGCAATTGATGGTACCATGTTCTTTCCTCCATTCGTTATGGGACAATTGTATCATACCCCGTCAAGAAAAAGAATAGACTGCCAATCATTTTTCCCATTGCCATCACAAACAGAAAAACTTCACCATACTTTTCTTCTATATGAATCCTTCGGAAGAAAATTGGGAAAGTATCGAGAATTTCTGCCAATGCCACGGCCAGACAGCCTACAAATATCCCTGCCGACATTCCAAAAATAGTTAATAACGTTTTGCCCAGCAAATCAAACAGCCATTTTTTCTTCCACGAAAACAGGGATAAAATTGTACCAAATAAAATCCCTCGAAATACGATATTTTCAATATAAATAACTTTATGCTCTAGTTTTGCTTTCTGTACCATACGTGGAATCACACGAATCACCAGCAAAAATGCAAATGTTCCTGCCGCTACACCAATACCGCTGGACAAACCAACAAATATCACAAACAATGATTTAAGAAACATCTATCGTATGTCCTTTCTCATCCGACTCTGCAACCTTTGTCATGATCAAATCATCATTGTATTTTTTCATTTCCACTTCAATTGGTGTAGGGTCTTTCGTCATTTTCTTTTTACTGAAATGATTAAAAAACACAATGATTCCAACCGCAAGGCCAATACTATAGGATATCTCCAATTCAGTTACGGCCGGTTTTTCCACTCCCATCAACTGCTCATAAAAACGAGCAAACGTCTTTTGTATGCCGATGTCGATATGAAACGTCATAATCGTAAAAGCTGAACCAAAAAATACAATTGTGGATATCAAAAGCAGTTTCAACTTTTCCAGTAATGGTTTTCTCACAGTATCCACTTGATACTCTACAATAAAATCACTTTCTCCACAATTAACAACCTCTACTGTGGGATAGTCCTGATGAATCCGTTCAATTACTTTTAATATAGAAAAAACCTGTGCATGTGCATGTGTAAAACGATACAAATCCATTTGTTTTATACTACGTAATAGCCCTGTGTTTGTACATTCCATTTTCAACACATCGGACAAGGTTACTTTTTTGTTATACACAATGCAGTTGCCATTTGCCTTTATATAAATGATAGTGTCAGCCATTTTCTACAACTCCTTCACGTCATCTGTTGAAATTCAAGCATCAGAGGACTGATATTTGAATTTCAACAAATGGTTTTGCTATAGTATGTACCATTTCAAAAAAAAATATAATTGTAATTATTCCTTTTGAAAACAATTGACAGTTTCACAATTTCAGCATAAATTTAATATATCATATTCTTACACTCAAAACAGCAAGTGTTTTGAGCTGTACTGAATAGTTACCAATATATCAATATATAAGGAGACTTTCTTATGGCGACTACCAAAGAAATATTGGCCCTTGCCGTTGAACTGGCTGATGTGATGCTGCGAAACGGCGGCGAAATCTATCGTATCGAAGATACGGTTATTCATATTTTGAAAGCATATCACGTAGAACATTTCGATGTATATGTATTATCCAATGGTATTTTTGCCAGTGCAAATGAAGATAAGGACGATGCCTGCAGTATGATTCGCCATGTACCTCTCGGAAGTGTCAATTTAGCTAAAATTGCATATTTGAATCAGCTTGCCCGTGACCTTTGTACCCACAATTGCACCATTGAAGAAGGCTGGCAGAGAATCGAACACGCAAAACATCTTCCTGCTTACCCAAATAAGATTCAAGTATTTTTTTGCGGTCTTGGCAGTGCCTGCTATACCTTTATTTTTGGCGGCGGATTCTTGGATTTTGGATTCGCTTTTCTCATCGGTTTATTTGAACAAATCGTACTTAACTACATGGCAGAACGAAAATTTGCTCGTTTTCTTCAAAAAGTATTTGCCAGTATGGTCGTATCTGCTTGCACAATCCTGGTTTTGCAAACCGGATTGCCTGTGCACCAGGATAAAATTATTATCGGTGCCATTATGCCATTGGTACCGGGCATCACATTCACAACGTCCATTCGTGATTTCCACAATGGCGACTATTTATCCGGTACCATTCATCTGATTGATGCATTACTGACAGCACTTTGTGTGGCAGTTGGTATCATCATTCCAATGGCTATTGGACAATCTTTTGGAGGAGGTGCATTATTACCATGATTATCGTAGAATTTATTGTTGCAATGATAGCGACCATTTCCTTTGCTATCCTATTTACTGCACCACAAAAAGAAGTAATTTATTGTGGACTTACCGGTGCACTCGGCTGGGCCGTTTACTATGGTATGACGCAAAACAATATCAATTCTGTTTTAGCATCTTTGGTTTCCACATTCTGTCTGACCATTATGGCACGCTGCCTTGCTGTTATACGAAAAAACCCGGTAACCATGTATATGTTACCAGGTATCTTCCCATTGGTTCCAGGTGCCGGAATTTATTATACCGCCTACTATCTGTTTATCGGCAATACCGAAATGTCCGGATTTAAAGGTTTAGAGACATTAGAAATTGCCGGGGCAATTGTATTTGGGATTATTTTTGGATTTGGAATTCCACAGTGGGTATTCCATAAATTATCACCTAAAAAGATGGATTTGAATGAGGAGAGTTAACTATCTCTTCTCTTTCAAAATCTTCACATTCTCCTCCACCTGTTTCTTGTGCAACGGATACCAGAACCACAACACAAATCCAAGCAAGGCAAATCCTGCTGCCGGAATCAGTGTGGAAATATTGAAAATGCCTTCTCGCACCCCCGCATCTGTAACCGCACCCTCTGTATATCCAATGGCCGTAAGCATCGAACCTACCAAACCTGCTGCACCTGCCTGTCCGAGTTTTCTTGCAAAAGAATAGAGTGCATATACCGAACCATCCTCACGGATTCCATTCTTTATCTCCGAATAATCAATGACATCCGTAACCAAAGCCCAGGAAATCATACTGAATACACCAAGTGCAAGCCAGCACAATCCCTGTAATGCTACATACACCCACACATTTTGTGGACGTGCCAAAAATAATAATACACATACGGCAGATGCCAAAAAACTGGAAACAACTGCTACTTCTGCTTTTCCGAATCTCGTAGAAATCGGTTTCGCAATGGCTGCAATTGCCAGCGAACCAATCAGCATCACTAACATGGATACGGATTGTGCCGTTGTATTTCCATAATAAATTGGGAATACATAATTTGCCATGGACTGCAAGGTCATCTGTGCCAAAAGCATCAGAATAGAAGCCGCAATAATCGAAATCAAAGCTTTATTTGTCACTGCATTACGAAGCATGGTGATAACATTATTATTCTCTTTCTTTTCTACATTGGATGGAATACGCACACGCTCCGTTACCAGCACATAACAAATCAAATACGATATAATTGCACAAATGGAAAATACTCCTGCAATTTTTGTAAAAATCTCTCCATTTAGAAGCATGACCCCATTTACTTCTTCATAAGCAATCAGTGGAATAATCGCCCCCACCAGCACACTGGCAAAAGTTGCACCAATACTTCGATAAGTAGACAGGGACTGTCTATCTCCCGGATCTGCCGAAATGGCAGAGGCCATGGAACCATATGGAATATTAACTGCTGTATACAAAAATGATCCCCATAAAATGTATACAACAAACAAATAGCCGACCTTAAATCCCAATGATAAATCAGCTAAGCTACTTTGATATAATAAGAAGGACGTAATTGCAACCGGTACACACATACGACGAATCCACGGCTTGAATTTCCCATCCTTTCCAGTCGGACTTTTATCACAGATTCGTCCCATCGTCACATCCGTAAACGCATCCACAAAACGCGCAATCATTATAATGGCTCCCACCACTGCGGCCGGTACTCCCATCACATCCGTATAAAACTTGAGCAAAAAAGTAGAAGACAGCACAAACGTAAAATCGTTTCCGATGTCTCCCATTAAATATCCAATCTTATCTTTTAATCCAAATGGTTTTGACATAGTATCTCCTCCTCGCAGATTATGCGATTATTTCTAAATACTATGATTTCCATTTTTTTAAATTTTATTACTAATATCCCATACTTCCGTCCAAGGATTCGTCATTATCAATCCATTCCTGAACATCAATTACACGAAACTCATCCAGAGTATCACGAACAACCACTCTTTCGATACCGGCATTGATTACCATACGTTTACACATAGAACAACAGCAGGAATTTGCAATCAATTCACCTGTTCCTACCTCTCTTCCGGAAAGATAAAGTGTACTGCCAATCATTTTTTCACGTTCTGCACTAATGATCGCATTCGCTTCTGCATGTACGCTGCGGCAAAGCTCATAACGTTCCCCTCTGGGAATATTCATTTTCTGACGAATACAACTTCCAATATCGCTGCAATTCTGTCTGCCACGAGGCGCACCTACATAACCGGTGGAAATTACCTCATCATTTTTTACAATGACTGCACCATAATTTCTACGAAGACAGGTTCCTCGTTTTGAAACCACATCTGCTAAATCTAAATAATAGTTTGTTTTATCCCTTCTTGCCATATGTATTCTCCATTTACTTTTCTATATACTAAAACTATCTTTATTTTATATAACATTTATTTATAAATCAATTACTATTTAATATGAAATTTAAAGTAACTATTCAGGACAGCTCAAAACACTTGCTGTTTTGAGTGTAAGAACATGATTCAGGGGTGAGCAAACCCATCTGCGAAGCAGATTTCTCATGGTTTGCGAATCGTAATTATGAAGGTACTGAATAATTACAATTTAAAATGCAATTCTTCATCATATAATCTTATCCCATCATTTTTAAATTTTTTATAATTTACATTTTTCTCCTAACATAAAACTTTCTCTTTTACACATTCTAATCTCGAAAGGAAGGTGTATATTATGGCAAACAAAAACAATCAGAACAACAAAAACAACAACCAGAGCAAAAATGCTTCTAAAGACAACTCTTTAAGAAATAGCTCAAAAGACAACTACAAAGATAGTTACAAAGATAACTATAAGGACAACTACAAAGATAACTACAAAGATAACTACAAAGACAGCACAAACAACTGCCGCTGAGAAGTAGAACCATTGCCGGAATCATCCAGACCAAGAAAAGATGGGCCTGGTGGTGACTAAATATGCAGGTACTGAATAATTACAGGTAAAAATTGAAATCCGAGGGGTTATTCGCCCCTCGCATATTTCAAAGTACATACTTACTCGTTTCACTCATAAGTAGGATTCACAAATCCATGGGAATCAGCTTCGCTGATGGGATTTGCTCACTCCTGAATCACGTTCTCACGGTCAAAACAGCAAGTGTTTTGACCTGATTATACTTATGCTTCCTCATCCGGAAACTTCTTTTTCAGGAAAGATATCACAAATGGAATTGCGATAAGTCCTGTCATGACATCTGCCAATGGCTGCGAAATCTGCACGCCACGAAGTCCCCAAAAATGACTCGTTATCAATAATATTGGGATAAAGGTAATCCCATTACGCATCATAGACAAAAACGTAGAGATTTTTACCTGTCTTGTACTCTGATAAAGCATGTTTACCGGAATCGACAAAGGTAAAAACATGGTTCCGATGCATGCTGCGCGAAGTGCTAATACACCAATTTCCATAACTGCAGGACTCTTTTGGAACGCATACACAATTTGTTCTGCGAAAAAGATACTAGGTACTGCAAGACATGCCACCAGACAGAACGCAATTGCCATAGTCGCCAATAATCCTCGTTTTACGCGGCTGTATTTTTTTGCCTGATAGTTAAAGGCTGCAACCGGCTGATAGCCCTGACCAATGCCGAGTCCTACGCACATGACAAACATGCTGAAACGATTTGCAACGCTCATAGCAGCAATAGCCGCATCGCCAAATGGTCTTGTAATGTTGTTTAACAAGCCACCTGAAAAGGAAGATAACCCTTGTCGCACCAATGCGGGAAATCCCACTTTACAAATGGTTGTATACACTTTTGCATCTCTACTCAAGGACGAAATTTGAATCTTACTCTCTCCCATTTTGCTGAAAAAATGTAACAAGATGCAAAAGCTAATGGTCTGTGAAGCTGCCGTCGCAATCCCTGCACCTAATACACCAAATTGAAAAACAATAACCAGCAAATAATCTAAAAAAATATTTATAATCCCACCTGTTACGAGCCCAATCATGGAGTAAAAGGATTTTCCTTCATAGCGTAAATTGTTATTTAATACAAAGGAACCCATTACCACAGGACAGCTAAAAAGTACACAAGCCCCATACTGTCTCGCATAAGGTAAAATCGTTTCCGTACTGCCTAAGAAACGTAAAAGTGGATTTAAAAGCGTCAAACCCAAGGCCATAAAAATTGTTCCCATGGTCAATGCTGCAAAAAATCCTGTAGATACATATTCTGATGCCTCTTCTTTATTGCGATCTGCTAATGCCTTTGAGACCATCGTACCGGACCCTTGTCCAAGCATAAAAGCAATCGCCTGAATAATTGCCTGCAAAGTAAACAAAATACCGGTAGCAGCCTGTGGACTTTCTCCTAAAGTACCTACAAAATAGGTATCTGCCATATTATAAATACTCGTAACCAACATAGAAATCGTCGTTGGTATTCCAAGGGAAACTATCAGTTTCACCAAGGGCGTTTTTGTCATCTTATCGTATTGTGTCATTTGTTGTACCATTTTTCTTGCCTTTTCCCAAATATTATAATTACATCTTATAAAATGACTTTGCAGACTTCATACCATAAATTTCATCCGTCTCCAAAACTGCACGATTCACTGCTTTTCCAAGTACATGTGCTGCCAATGTACCTACCACATCTGCACTGGATTTTACCTTTCCTGTTGCAAGTGCGTACACCGAATCACCATCCATAGAGGTGTTTACCGGACGAATTGTACGTGCGATTCCATTGCTCGCCATAGCTGCCACCTTATTCATCTCTGCCTTGTCTAACTTCGCGTTTGTCACAATACAAGCAATCGTTGTATTCAGTGAAAACAGACTCGCCAATTGCAATAACTTAACAGCCTCTTGCTCGCTCGAAATCATACTTGTTTTTTCTTTATTTAGAAGTCCTGCTAACTGTTTCTGAGAATCCATTTCGAATACATCACCAATTGCATTTACGGCTACAATCGCCCCAACTTGAAGCATACCAACCTGTACTGCATAACAGCCTAGTCCTGACTTCATGGAAGACTCAGCACCATGAAGTTTGCCCACAGTCGCACCCATACCGGCACCTACATTTCCATTACGTTCTACGTTATCTTCGCTGTCCAAACACGCCGCATACCCCATATGTGCATCCGGTCTTATTTTTCCGTCTACGCAGCCCAAGTCAAAAATACAGGAACCCACCACAATAGGCACGATGGCATCTCCGACTTTTACTCCACGGCCCTTTTTCTCTAAATATTTCATGACACCACCGGCTGCATCTAAACCAAATGCACTGCCACCGCTTAAAAGAACCGCATTTACGCCATCGTTACTCATTAGAGGATTAAGGAGCTGATTCTCTCTGGAAGCAGGTCCGCCGCCTCGGACATCCACACCGCAAATTGCTTTTTTATCCGGTAAAATAACGGTACATCCTGTGGCATGATCTGCGTTCTGTGCATGGCCGATTTTTACACCTTTTATATCATGTAAACTAATTTCTTTCCATTCACTCATTGCTTTTATACCTCGATTTCATTTACTATTATGTATACATAATTCTCTCACTATTAAACAGCTTCGTCAAGACCACAACAAATACACCAGCATAAATCACATTCGCCACTACAGTAATCACCACCGGCAGCATCTGATAATCCATAGAAAAAATACCATTCATACACTGTACCGTATTATAAATTGGAATCAGATACCAGAACCACTCCTCTGGCATACCATTACTCATCATATTTGTAACACCAGTCAGTGTCACCACCAACATCAATGGTGTACACATGCTGCCCGCTTCTTTTACGGATTTTGCAAAAGCAGAAACAACCGAAATCGCACCAACAATAATCAAAGTCGTAGAAATGATAATGATAAAGAGCACCACATAATCACTTACTGTGTAACCAAACTTCATACTATCCATTCCGGAACCACCCATCAAATTTGGAAGAGAAAGCATAATACCGATAAAGCTGGACGCTCCACTCAGCAATCCAATTGCACTCAAACTAATCATTTTTCCAAGCGCCAAATCACTGCGTCTCATCGGAGTTACCAACAGTGTTGCAATCGTACCACGTTCTTTTTCCCCTGCAATAGATTCCGCTGAAACCGACATACAACCGGTAAAAAGCATCATAAGAATCAGCATTGGCATCAGCATTGACACAAACATTGCAGACATATCCTCATCCGTTGCCAAATCATACTCCGCTTCGCCACGACAGATGTCAAATTTATTCGTCATGGCTTGCTCAAACTGTTCCAATATACTTGCAATCATACTATAAGCATGAGAGGATTCTACACTGGCAGAATTATAATAAATCTCTACATTTGGTGCAGCCTCCGTTGCTGTCATCACATCATATGTCATCATTTCTACATCAAAATTTTCCGGAAATACCACAAGCAAATCAGTTTCATCTTCTTTGATCGCCTCTTTGACCACATTCATTTCAGATGGGTTTATCTCAAAAATCTCCAACCCCTCTACATTCTCTAAAAATGCCATACTCTCCGGCATATTTACCATATGAATGTTACATATATAATTTTCATCTGTCGTATACATCTCTGTCATACTACTGCCCATAAACGTATACATCACATAAATCAAAACCCCCGGCATAATTACCGCTGTTAACATTCGCCTGTCACCAAAGAAACGGGCAAGCTCTTTTTTTATAATCGTAAACAAATCACTTTTCATTCGTTTTTCTCACCTTTCCTATTGCTTAAAAGTATTACGATAACATTCTATGCTGCTAATACTGTTCACCTGTCAGACTGCTGCAAATCTGAAAAAACTTATCTTCTAAATCGGTATCTTTCGTCAGATTTTCTAATGTATCGCATACAATCATTTTGCCGTCCATAATAATTCCCACTCTGTCACAAAGTTTTTCTACCAAACTAAAAATATGTGTCGATAACAAAATCGTCTTTCCCTGTGCCTTTAATTCCTGTAAAAAGTCCGTCACCACTCTGGCAGTCAAAACATCTAAACCATTCGTTGGTTCATCAAAAATAATAATATCCGGATTATGTACCAAAGAAATTACAAGAGATGTTTTCTGCCTCATACCGGTTGACATATTCGCCACTTTTACTTCTGCAAATTCATCAATTCCAAAACGTTCAAACATGACTTTCTTTCGTTCAGCTCTATCTGCTGCCGGTACACCATGTAAATCTGAGAAAAAATCAAATAAATAATTTGGCGTAAAAAATTCTTCCAATTTCAATTCACTCGTTAAGAATCCAATTTTTCCACGCACTTCTTCCGGATGCTTTACCACACTTGCGCCGGCAATCCATGCATCACCGCTATCCGGTTTAATCAACGTAGAAAGTATTCGAAGTGTCGTCGTTTTTCCTGCTCCATTTGGTCCTAAAAGACCAAAAATCTCGCCTTCATATGCTTCAAAAGATAAACTTTCCACAGCGACTTTTACCTTTTCTTTTGTTTTTTGAATACTCTGTTGTTTCTTCGAAAGTTTAAATGTTTTACGAAGATTTTCTGCTTTTAAAATTACGTTCTGTTCCATCCTATACTCCTTGTTTTATATAACGATTTTATAATTCACCGAGCATCTATTCGCATTTACTTGGATTTTTCTATGCTTTCGCTCTTTTTGATTTTCCCTCCAGTTTATATACCTACGGCTACTGCCAAAAATCTCTTTATTGCTTTTTTTCTTATTCTTCATCTGTGTCATCCCCCAGTCTGGCTCGATATTCTTTCAAATGATTACGTAATGGCATCTTACACCTCCTCAAATAACATTTGACAAGTTTATTTATCATTTTGACAGCTTTTCTTGTCACTTTTACTATAGCATTGATTTCGCGTAGTCCATTTATAATTTTTCCTATAAGACAAAAATGCACTTGTAAAAAGCAAACAGAATACCATAAACCACCGGCTGATGCAGCATATAGATAATCAACGAGCGTCGCCCAATCCAGCCCAATTCCGAACAAACAGATTTCTGCAAAACCTCTGCAATTAAGCCCTGTTTCACACCGCTTTGAGAAGTTCCTTTAAACACCACACCATATAAAAAGTAACCTGTCACAAATAAAAAGAACCAAGGAAATATCGAAAAATAATCCGTAGAATAAAAACCTGCCTCATCAAATCCCAAATAGGTCGTAAAACCATTTGCATACCAATCTGCAGGAACTTCCACAATGCGCAGCTCTCCAAAACCAAGATATCCACGATTCACCGAATAGGTAAATAAAAACAGCATAAAACTAATCACAGCACCTGCCACCGGCTGTACTTTTTTACATAATACATCCAACGGAATCATCAAAATCATCGAAGAACCCAAAAGAGTCAAAATCCCAAACATCACACGCGAATCCGGCATCGCAATCATAGTTACCAGCGAAATGATGACTCCACCGCCATATACCAAAAGTCCTCGTTTTAATGGATGTCTTCCCATCTGCCAGCAAAAACCGGATATTAAAATAAAACTCCAGCAAATCCACTGCTGCCAGTAAAAGCCGATATTTGATTTATACCATTGCCAATTTTCACCAAAAATATAAACCATATCCCAAATCGCATGGTATGCAATCATATTTATTAATACAAAACCTCGATACTCATCTATAAGATGAAGACGTGTTTTCTCTATCCTTTCTGTCTTCACATTCATCTCCCTTTGCTATCTTTATATTTCACATTATAAACATAAATTCACTACATTTACAATTTTATTTTGTACATCTTCCACATCTGAAATTCTAACTCTACCCATTTTAGACTTTTCCATAGGAAAATCAATACTTTTTGTAATTTCGTCACATTCTTTCCAAAATTTTACGCTATACTATATTTTAAAAGAAATATATGATATGATATGATAAAATGCAAAATAATTGGGAAAGGATAAACCCATGGAATATATCATCACCTTTGTGGAGGGCATCATCTCATTTATCTCTCCATGTATGCTTCCTATGCTGCCCCTTTACACTTCCTACTTTGCAGGCAATGAAGTAAATGGATTATGCATCATAAGAGAAAAGCAACAGAAATATTCTGTACAGTTATCACATTATTATAAAGGAGACTCTATGAAAAAAACAATACTTCTCGCAGGTGCTTTAGTCGCCATTCTTGCTCTGGCATCTGTATTTTATAATAACTATCAGAAAAATGATACAGAAGAATCAGATAGCATTCCTGCTACATTATTTATCGATGCTGATGGCAACATTGTTGCTTCACAGTTAGGGGCTATGTCAGAGAACACCCTGAAAAACTATATAAAAACACTACTTACTTCGGTAGAATAACCGACCAAAGCAATGAAGAAAAGGAGACAAAACTATGGCAGAAGTAACTTTAACCAAAGAAAATTTTGAAGCAGAAGTATTAAACAGTGAAATCCCGGTTCTCGTAGATTTCTGGGCTACATGGTGCGGGCCATGCATGATGCTTGCCCCAGTGATTGCAGAACTTGCAGAAGACTTCGAAGGAAAAATTAAAGTTGGAAAAGTAAATGTCGATGAACAGAATGAACTCGCAATGCAGTATCGTGTAGCCAGCATCCCTACACTTTTACTCTTTAAAAATGGCGAACCGGCAAAAACATCCGTAGGATTTATGCCAAAGAACGAAATTATTGTAACACTTGGATTAAATGATTAATTTATAACTGTTCAGTACCTTCACAGATGGGTTTGCTCACACTTGAATCAAATTCTTATCTCAAAACAGCAAGTGTTTTGAGCTGTACTGAACAGTTACATTAATCTCTTCTAACAAAAGTAAGGCAGTGGCAGCATACAAATTTATGCTTGCCACTGTCCATTATTTTTAATGCTCTATACCATATCCACCCATATCACTTGCTTTTTGCGGTTCGTGTTCCATTACTTCTTCCATCGTTCCTAAATCGGTACCTTCATATGCATAATACCCTAGAATGATATCCAGCATCCATACATTTTCATTGATTTGTTTCAATGGCTGTACTTCATCCAACCTATATTTTGTAATCGTAAAAGTACGGCCTTCGGCATCCTCCATTAATGGATCTATCATATACGTCAGCATCTCGTGTAATATTTTTTGTATATCCGTTTCATTTGTTCGGTAAAATACTGCACCAACAGGCTTTTTATATGCTACAACACTCTTAATTCTTTCTTTTATGCCAATTTCACCAAAAGCTACAGGGCAAGCAGAAATCAAATATCTTGGACTACTGCAAAGTTTCTCCTCCTCGATATGCGATGGCAGATAAATCCGTGTACGTAGAAGTCCTAGTATAAATGGTGTATGAATCTCATCACAAACCCACAGATTCTCTCGCAAATGTACGGATATCTGAATCTGCTTGTGTAAACGAATATAGCTAACTATGGTATATGCCATCATTACCAAAATACCTATTCCCCAAAGCAACGTTGCAATATGAATTACATTCTGCAATGGTGTCAATCCCATCTCGCCATAAGTGACTCTAATATGGGTGTATTAAAATGGCTTTTAAGAGTATTTTTAGAGTCAAAATCTTTATATCACGGACTAATATGCAGAAATTCTTTCTACGACGGACATTTTTTAAAAAAAGATAGGAAAATTATATCTTTTGAAGATAAAATTTTGTATAGACACAATTTTAAATGTGAATAGGAAAAGTTAGAACGAGGGGCTGTCGCAATAAGCAAATTTCATGCAGAATATACGGAAATTGTTGTATAACAAATCTATATCCTGTTGACCTTTCACTTAGTGCGACAGCCCCTCGTTCCTATAATTTAAAATATATTACCGTTCATTTCGTACACAGTAAAAAATATTCTTTTCTAAATATAATTATAACTGTTTCAAACATTCACAATTTCATTAGAGAATTATGCAAGAGCAGCTGTGATAATAGCCATTGCGTAAACTTCTTCTGCGTTACATCCACGAGATAAGTCGTTGA
>CAYVGA010000054.1:9442-14315 GCA_964449855.1 uncultured Lachnobacterium sp. | reverse complement strand
CCAGCCATGTATGGAACATGTTCGACTTCGGTTGTGCAGCTCGTGACGAAGGCGGTGTAGCAGGACGTAACAACAAAGGTCTTGTTACTATGGACAGAAAGACAAAGAAAGACAGCTACTACATCTACAAAGCATACTGGAATCCAGAACCAATGGTTCACCTTTGCGGAAAACGTTATGCTCAGAGAGCTGGTGAAGAAAGAGAAATCAAGGTTTACACAAACCAGGATAGCGTAACTCTTTACATGAACGGCGAAGTAGTAGGTGAAGCTGTACCAGTAGATCGCATTGCTAGATTTACAGTAGCTATGAAAGATGGATACAACATCTTTATGGCAGTTGCCGGCGAAGTAAAAGATACTATGACTATCGAAAAAGTAGAAGTAGAACCAGAAATCTATGTTCTTCCAGGACAGGATGAAGGCGAAGGCGGAGCAGCAAACTGGTTTACAGCTGAAGGTGATGTTGACTTAGATGAGTCTCCAATGGAATTCCCAGAAGGAAAATTAAGCATCAAATCTACTATTGGACAGATTTACAAGAACGAAGAAGCTTGGGCATTCTTCTCAGAAATGACAGGCGGAAAACTTGGTCCGGATATGCCAATGTGGGGCATGATGGAAAACTTCCAGGTTGAAATGCTGATGACAATGCAGGGACAGGTTCCAGAATCTGCACTCAAAGCAGTGAACAAGAAATTAAATGCATATGACCTTGTTGAATAGTATTATTTCATAAAAGAGCACAGATGTGTTGTAAAGACCACTCCAGTGATGGGGTGGTCTTTATTAATATAGAAAGTATTGTTTTCCTTGTGAATTTGGATGTTTCAGAGTATAATGCTTATATGTTTTTAAAAATTGGGCAGGAAAAGAAGATGGCAAAGAAATATTATGCAGTAAAAAAAGGCAGAACACCCGGAATTTATTTGACTTGGGACGACTGCAAAGCAATGACACATGGATATCCGGGAGCAATTTACAAAAGTTTTACGGATAAAGCAGAGGCTGAGCAGTTTTTGGATGGAACGGAGCACCGGGAATTATCTACAGATAAAAAAAATCATATAAATGTGATAAAAGAACCGTATTCCTTTGTAGATGGTTCTTACAATAAATTTACGAATGTCTACGGTTATGGTGGATTCCTTATGGCAGATGGAAAAAAGCATGTACTGCAAGGTTCAGGCGAAGAAGCTGAGTTTGTAGAAATGAACAATGTAGCTGGTGAAGTTGCAGGTGCCATGGCGGCTGTTCGCAAAGCATTAGAACTGGGATTTACGGAACTGGATATCTATTATGACTATATGGGAATCGAAATGTGGGCAACAGGTGCTTGGAAACGCAACAAGGCAGGCACAAAAGCTTATTATGATTTTATGCAATCAGTAAAAGACGATATCAAGATATCATTTGTAAAAGTAAAAGGACATTCCGGTATTGATGGCAATGAAGAAGCCGACCGACTGGCAAGAGAAGCCGCAGGAATTCTTTGATGCATGCAGGAATAAAAGAAACAAATATATAGAAAGATGGAGCTAGGTGGGAAATGAGTACATTTAACGTAGAATTAAAAAGGGTAGTAGACGATAGCTATGAAATTGAAATCGGTTACGATTTAAAAAATAAATTAGTGACAGATATCGAAAGAGGTTTGGTGGGAAATATCCGTAAATTTGCGGTTATAACAGATACAAACGTAGCGGATTTATATGCAAAGCCAATTTGTGAAAAATTAGTACGTGATGGCTATAGTGTAGATTTATTTGTTTTTTCTGCTGGAGAAAAGAGTAAAACCAGGGAAACAAAAGCAAATATTGAGGATGCGATGTTGGAGAAAGGCTATCGCAGAGACTGCTGTATTATTGCAATCGGCGGTGGTGTTGTTACAGATATTTCCGGCTTTATTGCAGGAACTTATGGAAGAGGTGTTCCATTTATTAATTACGCTACTACACTTTTGGCAGCAGCTGATGCATCCGTAGGTGGAAAAACAGCAGTAGACACACCGCTTGCAACAAACTTAATCGGTTTATTTAACCAGCCGGAAAAAGTATATATTGATATCGCTTCATGGTCTACGCTGCCGGAACGCGAAGTGCGCAGCGGCATGGCAGAAACTATTAAGCATGCTTGTCTTGCAAGTGAAGATATGTTTGAATTCTTAGAAGAAAACATGGAAGATATCATGAAGTTTAGTCCGTTTGCATGCGAATATATCGCTGAAAATAACTGTCAGATTAAATATAAAGTAGTTATGAAAGATGAAAGAGAAGCAGGTCTTCGCGAAGTGCTTAATCTTGGACATACAGTAGGCCGTGCGATTGAAACAGTTAGTAATTATCATTTGCTTCATGGAGAAGCAGTCGCTATCGGTCTTGTGGCACAGGCACTGCTTTCTGAAAGTTACGGTTATATGAACGCGGAACAGGTAGCGCGTGTGATTGCATTATTAGAAAAAGCAGGACTTCCGACATCCATTCCGGAATATATCGACCGTGAAATGCTGGTAAAGAAACTCTATACAGATAAAAAAGTACGAAATGGCAAATTGCGTTTTGTATTACAAAAAGGAATTGGTGATGTTGTGGAATTCTCTTCCGGTGTATTTGCAAAAGCTGTAGAGGAAGAAGTTGTAAAAGATATTATTATGAAAATGTAAGATATGAAGATGAATCCATATACACAATGTCAATTATGTCCTCGTAAGTGTAAAGTAAATAGAGAACAGCAGCAGACGGGCGTCTGTAAAGTAACTTCTCGTATAAAAGTTGCCCGTGCAGCTCTGCACTATTGGGAAGAACCATGCATTAGTGGAACAAATGGTTCAGGCACTGTGTTTTTTAGTGGATGTTCCCTGCATTGTGTATTCTGTCAGAATGAAGTGACTGCACAAGGTATTGCAGGAAAAGAGATTTCCAAAGAACGTTTAGCTGAAATTTTTTTAGAACTACAGGAAAAGCAGGCCAACAATATCAATCTGGTTACTCCGGGGCATTATGTACCGGATATTGTATGGGGTGTGGAACATGCCAGAAATCAAGGTTTGTCCATTCCGATTGTGTATAATACCAGCAGTTACGAGCAGGTGGAAACCTTAAAACAATTAGAAGGTATCGTAGACGTTTATTTACCTGATTTTAAATACTTTAGTGCAGAACTGGCTGCCCGGTATTCCAAAGCACCGGATTATCCGGAAATAGCCAAGGCCGCGATTGCAGAAATGGTTCGCCAGCAGCCTGCCCCGATTTTTTATGAACAAAATGGGCAGGAACTTATTCGCAAAGGCGTGATTGTTCGTCAGCTTCTGCTTCCGGGACAGCTATTAGACGCAAAGAAAATTATACGGTATTTATATGAAACATATGGCAATCAGATTTATCTGAGTCTTATGAGTCAGTTTACACCTTTGCCACATGTGAAAAACTACCCGGAATTGAATCAAAAAGTTAGTCGCCGTTCTTATGAAAAATATATTGATTTTGCAATTGCATTAGGAGTAGAACAAGCCTTTATACAGGAAGAAGATGTGGCAGAAGGAAGCTTTATTCCTGATTTTAATTATGAAGGCGTGTAACATAAAGGAAAATAGAAAAGAGGAAAAAGATGAGATATCCAAAATTTTTAAAAGAACATGATACCATTGGCTTTGTAGCCCCTTCCTTTGGCTGTGCAATCGAACCATATAAATCTGCATTCGAAAATGCACTAAAAAAATGGCAGGAAATGGGATATAAAACAAATTTAGGACCAAACTGTTATGCATCCAGCGGTATTGGTATCAGCAATGATCCAAAGCTTTGTGGAGAAGAACTGAATACATGGTATTGTTCTGAGGAAAACGATATAATTATTTCCTGTGGCGGTGGAGAACTTATGTGTGAAGTTGTGCCATATATGGACTTTGCACGTATGAAAAAAGCAGAGCCGAAATGGTACATGGGATTTTCCGATAATACAAACTTTACTTTTTTATCAACCATTTTGATGGATACTGCAGCAATTTATGGACCATGTGCCCCAAAATTTGGTATGGAACCTTGGCATGCATCGATTCAGGATGCGTGGGATTTGCTCTGTGGAAAAACAGATACCGTACATGGATATGATTTATGGGAAAAAGAAGGCATCAAAGATGAAGAGCATCCGCTTTTACCATATAATGTAACCGAACCGGTAAACATTAAAAAATACATACACAAAGAGGATGCGTTCATAGAAGTAACAGATGCAGCAGAAGAAATTGCTTTTGAAGGCCGTCTGATTGGCGGATGTATGGATATTCTGCAGATGTATCCGGGGACTTCTTACGACAAGGTCAAAGAATTTAACGAAACATACAAAGCAGATGGTTTTATTTGGTTCTTAGAATCCTGCGACTTGAATATTATGGCTATTCGTCGTGCAATCTGGCAATTCAAAGAAGCAGGATGGTTTGAACATTTGAAAGGATTTTTGATTGGCCGTCCGCTTTGTTATGGCGAAGAAGCATTTGGTATTGACCAGTATCGTGCAGTCACGGACTTGCTTTCCGAATATCATGTTCCAATTATCATGGATTTGGACATCGGTCACCTGCCTCCGATGATGCCAATCATCTCCGGCAGTACCGCTAAGGTGTCTGTAAAAGGAAATAACATTACGATACAATATATATTTCAATAAGGAATAAAGGGACTATTTGTAACTATTCAATGCAGCTCAAAACACCTGCTGTTTTGAGCGTAAGAACCTGATTTAGGAGTGAACAAACCCATCAGCGCAGCTGATTTCTCATAGGCAGAGATGATTCGAAAATGCATCTCTGCCTATTTCTTTTGGAATCCTCAAAATCTGACATGCATGAAGTGTCCGATTTATCACTCAGAAAAAAG
>CAYVGA010000054.1:5028-9342 GCA_964449855.1 uncultured Lachnobacterium sp. | reverse complement strand
GTATTAAAATTTTCTAAAATCTATTAGAAAAAAATGGAAACAGTCAGATTTGGATTGACGCTATAGGATTTGCTTTGTATAATTATGTTGGATTATTAGTTAAAGTGGGAAAGTGTGTAAAAAGGCGATTTTAGAAAGAAGAGGATACACATGAAAGTAGGTTTAAAGAAAACAATGCAAAAATCCATAGCAATATTGCTGATAGCAATATCCGTTTTTGGATTAGTGGACATAGGAAATCTTATTACCTATGCTTATACCGCAGATGATGGTATGATTTACTGTCCATACGAGAGTATGGTTGAGACAAAAAAGACCGCAGATCCAAATGGTGAGAAAGCAAATGGTCTGGTACATGGGAAAACCCTTCGTATTATGGGAGAAACAACAGGAACAGATGGACAGCTATGGTATCAGGTTCAATACTATACCGGTACGAATGGCACGACATCAAATACCGCATATTGTCCGGCCGAAAAGGTCCGCTTGAATAAAGACGCGGTTGCGACTTCTACGGGCAAAGTAAATGCAGATACAGAATTATGGAGCTGTACCGAGAGTTATAAAAAACCTTTGCTGGCGACAATTCCGAATGGTACAAAGGTTTACATAACAGATACGAAAAATGATAATGGTTCATGGTATCGTATTTATTGTGATATAAATGGTGTACGGATGTATGGCTGGGTTGTTTCATCTGCTGTTACCGTAGATGCTGTTCCGGATTTGCCAACAGATGCTGCATACGAAGAACAGTTAAGACAGGCAGGATTTCCGGAAAGTTACATAAAACCATTAGCCGTACTTCATGAAAGATATCCGAATTGGATTTTTAAACCGGTTCAAACAGGTTTGGATTGGAATACGGTTGTGGCAGAAGAAGCAAAAGGGGATCGCAATTTAGTATCCAAAGATGCGGATGATTCCAAGAAATCCACGACTTCCGAAGACTATGATTGGTACACGAATAAGTGGACGATTCGAGATGGAAGTAATTGGGTTGGTGCAGGTTCGGAATATATTGCATGGTGCATGGATCCTAGAAACTTTTTGGATGCACAAAACATTTTTATGTTCGAACAGCTTGACTCAGATGTTGTTCTGGAGGCAGCAGGTGTTGCCACGATCATAGATGGAACATTTATGGAGAATCCGGTATTGGATACCAATGGTGAGATGCTGGATTATGCGACTGCTTTTGTGGATATTGGGAGTACGACAGGTGTAAATGCCTACCATTTGGCAGTTCGTGTTCGTCAGGAGCAGGGCACAAAAGGAACCAGTGATTTGATTTCAGGAACATATCCTGGCTATGAAGGATATTTCAACTATTTTAATATAGGTGCTTATGGCACACCGACTTCTGTTTTAGTAAAAAAGGGTCTGGAAAAAGCAGTAGAACAGGGATGGAATACACGTTATGCATCTATAGAGGGTGGTGCCTTATTCTTAAAAGATAGATATATTGGCATTGGGCAGAATACTTTGTATTTCCAAAAATTTAATGTGGTATACGCTCCGAAATTATATGACCATCAATACATGCAGAATGTAGATGGCGCACGTTCCGAAGGGCTGACGATGGCAAAAGCACATCAGGATTTAGAAAAAGCCCTTGTATTTGCAATTCCGGTGTATTTGAATATGCCGGAAACCCCAGTGACTTTTGTAGAATCAGGTAATCCAAATAACTATTTATCATCGCTTACGATTTCCGGAGTACCACTTACACCGGGATTTGATGGAGCGAGAACGGAGTATACAGCTATTGTAGATGCATCCGTGAATTCGATATCCGTAAATGCATCTGCAGTTGCATCCACATCAAAGGTACATGGTACAGGTACATATAATTTATCCACGGGAACGAATACGATTACCATTACTTGTACCGCACAGAATGGTGATGCAAAAGTATATACCATTACCATTGTAAAAGAAGAAATGAGTTCTGGAGAACATTCCGTTACTTCGGATAAATATACGATGGGTGACACCATTACAGGTGTTGCATCCGGAACTGTGACAGCGGATTTTCTGAATGGATTTACGTATAGCGGATGTACAATTGCCGTAGTAGGTGCAGATGGCAATGCAAAAGAAGGAATTGTAAAAACCGGTGACAGACTTGCCGTTTATGTAAATGATGCACTTGTACAAGTGACAGATATTATCGTAAAAGGTGATATCAATGGAGATGGTAATATTACAATTGCAGACCTGGTGCGTTTGAATCGACATATTCTTGGAATTAGTGCATTAAGCGGTGTTGAACAGACAGCTGCTGATGTAAATTTAAATGGAAGTGTGAATATTCAGGACTTGGTTTTGATGAATCGTCATATACTAGGTATTGCAGTGATAAATTAGCGTAAATGAGGTGAGAAAATGAAAAAAGCAGCGAGCTATGTGATGTCGCTTGTAATGATGTTAGGTCTTTTATTTGTACCAACCATTCAGGCACAGGCAGCAAATGTTTCGTTGGGTGTAAGTGCATCAACGGTGAATATAGGAGATACGGTTACAGTTACCGTATCAGTTCCGGATGGATATACGGCTACGGTCGATTTATCCTTTTCGAGTAATATCGTTTCATTTGTAAAAGCTTCCGCTGAGGTTGGACAAAACGGAAGTAACGTAAAAATAAATGTTGGAAAACTAGCTCCGGCAGGTGCGAATTCGGTATCTGTTACGTTCAAGGCAAATACGTCAGGAACCGCTAGTTTTTCTGCAAATCCTGCATCCGCAGTAGATAATAATACAGTAGAAGATGTTTCGCTTGGTGGTGCGTCCACAAGTATTACGGTAGCAAATCAAACCGTTGACCAGCCGGTAACACCGCCAGTGGACACTCAGGAGCCATCGGTAGACAATCCACCGGAGGAGTCAAAATCGGCAGATAACTCTTTAGCAAAATTAAAGTTATCTTCTGGCACATTATCGCCAGGTTTTCAATATAATGTGACAAAATATACTGCTACTGTTGGGTATGATGTTACAAAAATTATTGTTAGTGCAGAGACATCGCATGAAAAGGCAACCATTGAATCAGTGACAGGAAATGGCACTGTAAATCTACAGGTTGGCGAAAATACGATTCAAATTGTGGTAAAAGCAGAAAATGGTGTAAAAGCAACATATACCGTTGTTGTTACACGTAAAGCACAAGAAACGACAACACCGCCACAGGAAAGTGGATCCGAATCTGAACAGCCAGATACACCGGATGTTCCGGATACACCAGATGATCCGAATACACCGGACGAAGAACTTACATTCCAATGGAATGGTCAGAAACTTCAGGCGGCAGGTGAGATTCCAACAGAACTTGTACCGGCAGATTTTCGTGAAACAACCACTGTGGTAAATAGTGTGGAACTTCCATGCATGACTTTTGCAAATGCGAATTTAAAAGTGCTGTACTTACAGAATGAAGAAAGCGTAAAAGGACTTTATGTATATGATGAGACACAGAAGATGGTATATCCGTTTGTAAGGCTTGCATCTGAAAAAAGTTATCTAATTGTACTTCTTCCGGATGAGGCAAATATGCCTGCACCGGAAAATTATAAAGCATGTACGCTTTCTATCGAAGGAAAAGGTGTGATTCATGCATATCAGTTCATACAATCTGTAGAAGAAGTGGAAGAAACAGAAACCACAAGTTGGTTTGCACCGGAAACGTTTTATGCAGCAGAACCGGTTGTTACAGATTTCTATTTGATTTATGGCATGAATCAGGATGGTGAAACAGGTTGGTATATATATGATTCTGTAGAGGGAACCTACCAACGTTACCTTGCGTCTATACAGGCTCCATCGGTAGAACCGGACACAGAAGTGGATGAAAACAAAGAAAATATAAAGGACTATACGAAATTACAGAATGAATTGGAAGACGCCAAGAAGATGCAGATGATTATTCTTGGTATAGCAGGATTCATCATTGTAGTGCTTATTGTAGTTATTGTTAACCTTATTCTCAGAAGACGCATGGAATATGATTATGATGATGAAACAGAAGATGATAATTATGATGGTGAAGCAGATGCATCTGATGAAATGTATAAATCTGACAAGGATAAAGATGCATTGGATGAAGTGTATGAATCTGACACAGATGAAGATACTACCAAAGTGGTAACTACAGTAGAAGATGATGAATCAGATTTCTGTGATATAACAGACGAAATCATGGATGACAGTGAAATGGAAATCGAATTCTATGAGATGACCGAAGATATCATGGAAGAAGCGGAAGTCGACGAAGTGGAAATCGAATTCTATGAAATGACGGAAGATGCCATGGAAGAA
>CAYVGA010000054.1:0-4928 GCA_964449855.1 uncultured Lachnobacterium sp. | reverse complement strand
AAGATATCATGGAAGAAGCAGAAGACGATGAAATGGAAATCGAATTTTATGAGATGACCAAAGACACGATAGAAGATACAACAGAAGAAGTAATAAAAAATGAGGACGAAGAAGTAGAGGTAGAATTCTACGACATGGAAGAACTTCTTGTGCAGGAAGCAATTAAACCGGCAGAAGAATCTTCCGAAGAAAAAACAAAAATTTCAAGAAAGAAAACAGAATCATCTCCGCAAGGAAAATATATGTATAGCCGCGATGAAGATGATGACGATTTGGAATTTATTGAATTTGATTAATTGAAATTACTACCCCTATCCACGGATAGGGGTGGTTTTATTTGGAGGCATTAAGTTGAAGTATACAGAAAAAGCAAAGCGTGCATTGGATATTGCAAACCGTTTATCCAGAAGCATGCATTATAACTATGTAGGGACAGAACATATTTTGGCAGGACTCTTGAAAGAGGGTACAGGCGTGGCTGCAGAAGTTTTAATTGCCAATGGTGTAGAATTATCCAAACTTTTGCAGATGATTGAGGAATTGATTTCTACAGGAGAAGAAACGCTGGTGGCAGAGCGAGATGGGTATTCTCCACGTACAGAACATATTTTGAAAAAATCGGCAGAAGAAGCACGAAAATTAGGCTATGACAGCATTGGAACAGAGCATATTCTCCTTGCAATTATGAAAGAAGGAGACTGTGCAGCATCCAGATTATTAAATACAATGGGTGTAAATCCACAGAAACTCTTTACGGATATTTTAGGGGCAATTGGCGAAGATCCGGCAAAATATAGAGAAGAATATGCCAAAAGCCGAAATATGGACAGAACTGGTTCATCAACACCAACGCTGGATCAATACTCGAGAGATTTAACCGAAATGGCCGCAAACGGATTGCTCGATCCGGTTATTGGACGTAAAGAAGAAACACAGCGTGTCATTCAGATTCTCAGCCGTCGTGGGAAAAATAACCCATGTCTTATTGGTGAACCCGGTGTCGGCAAAACTGCAATTGTAGAAGGAATTGCAGAAAGTATTGTAAATGATACCGTACCGGGAATGTTAAGAGGAAAACGATTGGTATCGCTGGATATGTCCGGCTTAGTTGCAAAATCCAAATACCGTGGAGAATTTGAAGAACGTATCAAAAAAGTAATCAATGAAGTGATTGCAGCAGGCGATGTTATTCTCTTTATTGACGAACTGCACACGATTATTGGTGCAGGAGGAGCAGAAGGCTCTTTGGACGCAGCCAATATTTTGAAGCCATCTATGGCAAGAGGCGAACTTCAGATTATCGGAGCTACCACAATTGAAGAATACCGCAAACACATTGAAAAGGATGCCGCTTTGGAACGCCGTTTCCAGCCGGTAACTGTAGAAGAGCCGTCTATCGAAGAAACCATTGAAATCTTAAAAGGCATTCGTGGGCTTTATGAAACACATCATCAGGTAGAAATTTCAGACGAAGGTGTAGAAGCTGCAGTGACTTTATCTGCCCGTTATGTCAGTGATCGATTTTTACCGGATAAAGCAATTGACTTAATGGATGAAGCAGCAGCAAAAGTACGCTTAGGACTGTTGGGTTCTCCATTGAAAATCAATTCATTGCATCAGGAGATTCAAAGTGCAGATCTTGCCATTGAAACAGCTCTTCAAAATGGTGATATAGAGCAGGTCAGAGCAGAAAAAGTCAAAAAAGAAGCTTTACTCAAAGAAATAGAAAAACAAAACAAGAAAAATAAATCCGGTTCTAAAAAGAAACTTCCTATTATTGGGGAAAATGAAATAGCAGATATCGTAGCAGGCTGGACCAAAATTCCGGTAAACAAATTGACAGAAGGAGAAGCTGCCCGTCTGCAAAAATTAGAGACTGTATTGAAGAAACGTGTAGTAGGACAGGAAGAAGCTGTAACGGCAGTATCTAAAGCCGTACGCAGAGGGCGTGTTGGCTTAAAAGACCCAAAACGTCCAATTGGTTCATTCCTTTTCCTTGGGCCAACCGGTGTTGGTAAAACAGAAGTATCCAAAGCCTTAGCAGAGGCAGTATTTGGAAAAGAAGATGCGATGATTCGTGTGGATATGTCTGAATACATGGAAAAACACAGTGTATCAAAGCTTATCGGTTCTCCACCGGGATATGTGGGACACGAAGACGGCGGACAGCTCAGTGAAAAAGTGCGTCGAAATCCATTTTCCGTGATTTTATTTGATGAAATTGAAAAAGCACATCCGGATGTGTTTAATATTTTATTGCAGGTTTTGGATGAGGGGCACATTACAGATTCACAAGGACGTAAAGTAGATTTTAAAAATACGATTATTATCATGACATCTAATGCAGGTGCTCAAGCAATCATCGAACCAAAACGTCTCGGTTTCGGCAGCAAAGAAGATGAAAAGCAGGATCACCAGAAAATGAAAGACAGCGTAATGGAAGAAGTAAAACGTATTTTTAAACCAGAGTTTTTGAACCGTATTGATGAAACCATAGTTTTCCGTGCCTTAAATAAAGAGGATATGAAACAAATCGTTACAATTATGGTAAAAGAGCTTCAGAAACGCTGTAAAGAACAGTTGGAAATGGAACTGAACGTAACCGGTAATGCTAAAGTACACATTGTAGAAAAATCATTTGACCGAAAATATGGTGCACGACCATTGAAACGAAAGATTCAGGAAGAAATTGAAGACCGTCTCGCAGAAGAAATCATTGCAGGACGAATCAAGAGAGGCGATAAAGTTACAGTTTCTGTGAAAAAAGATGCAATTTCTGTTTCAAAGTGATATAATAAAAATATCAAAAATTCTTTTGGGGGTAATTTACGGGAGGAGAAATATGACTGAAATGAAAGAATTAATTCAGGTAGAAGCAAACGGAACAATAAGTTTTGGGGATTACACATTAGAAACAAAAGCGAAATTAAACAATTTTGATGTGGAAGGAAATATCTATAAGGTAAAAACCTATAGAGACATTACGAAATTAGAATGTAATGATATTTTCGTGTACGAATCTGTTCCGGGTACAGCAGTAACTAATTTTGCAAAAGCAGAAGATGTAGTGGCATTTGATGTTGCGGGGGTTGCAGACGTTCAGATTACTTTAGGTTTGGAACCGGAAACAGAGTATGAGATTTGGGTAAACGGAGAATCCGTAGGTGTAATGAGCACAAATTTAGGTGGCAAATTAAGCCTCAGTGTTGATATTGTTGAAGAACAGGCTGTTTCCGTTTCTGTCAAGAAAAGATAAGTAATACGAAATTTACATGTGATTAGACCCGGCCGGATTATCCAGTCGGGTTTTTGATTCATTGATATCCGGTAAATTAAAACAATTATGCTGGAAATGCACAGCATAATTGTTTTATGTAAAATAGTTATGTAAAATAGGAGAAACAATGGCAAAAGGAAAAACAAGTCTCTATTTTTGTCAAAACTGTGGATTTGAATCATCCAAATGGATGGGACAGTGTCCCGGTTGCAAAGAATGGAATACCTTTGTAGAAGAGGTAATTGATAGGAAAAATAATGTCTCTGCAAGTGTAAAAAAAGCCGTAGAAGAAGCAAAACCGATGCCACTATCGGCAATATCTTCTGCAAACGAAGAAAGAACCAGTACCGAGATGAAGGAATTAGATCGCGTATTGGGCGGAGGAATCGTAAAAGGTTCGCTGGTATTGGTAGGTGGCGATCCTGGTATCGGTAAATCCACTTTGTTATTACAGGTCTGTAAGAATCTTTCCAATAAGAACGAAAACGTATTATATATATCGGGGGAAGAATCTTTGCAGCAGATTAAAATCCGTGCAGAACGCATTGGAAAATTTACGGATGCATTGGAATTATTGTGTGAAACAAATTTAGACATTATTAAAGAAGTGATTGTAAGAAAGAAACCTGATGTAGTAGTAATAGACTCGATACAGACAATGATTAGTGAAAATGTAGCATCTGCACCTGGAAGTGTTTCGCAGGTACGTGAAGCTACCAGTATTTTTATGCAGATTGCAAAAGGTATGGGGATTACAATATTTATTGTAGGACATGTTACAAAAGAAGGTGTGGTAGCAGGACCGAGAGTATTGGAACATATGGTAGATACCGTGCTTTATTTTGAAGGAGACCGCCATGAAAGTTATCGTATTCTGCGTGGCGTAAAAAACCGTTTTGGTTCAACGAACGAAATCGGTGTATTTGAAATGCGAAATGTCGGTTTGGTAGAAGTAGAAAATCCATCTGAATTTATGCTTAGCGGTAAACCAATTGGTGCATCCGGATCCGTAGTAGCCTGTTCTATGGAAGGCACCAGACCAATTCTTCTGGAAGTACAGGCACTTATCTGTCATACCAATTTTGGAAATCCGAGACGTACGGCAACCGGAACAGATTATAATCGAGTAAACCTTTTGATGGCTGTCTTAGAAAAACGTCTTGGTATGCATTTATCTGAATGTGATGCCTATGTAAATATTGCAGGTGGTATTCGAATGAATGAACCGGCAATGGACTTAGGGATTATATTGGCAATTATGTCTAGTAAGATGGACAAACCAATTAATGAAAAAACAATATGTTTTGGCGAGGTAGGTTTAAGTGGCGAAGTACGTGGTGTAAGTATGGCAGAACAGCGTGTGCTGGAAGCAAAGAAACTAGGATTTGAAAGATGTATTCTTCCACAGGTTTGCAAAGCGGGATTTTTGCATAATATAGAAGGAATTGAACTGATTGGTGTAAATAATGTAAAAGAAGCACGGGATGCAATTCGATAAAGATTAAGAACTATATTTGTGCATTTATAGTTAAGGAGTAAAATGCTCTTGAGGTATGAAGTGTAAAAGTTTTGCATTAAGTTTAAATTGTAGATAAAAAATATAATAATCAGACAATTTAGACAATTTAATTAAAATACGTGAGTTGACCTA
>CAYVGA010000053.1:0-14421 GCA_964449855.1 uncultured Lachnobacterium sp. | reverse complement strand
CACTTTTGGAGAAAAAAATGGAAGAATACCGATTGCTTTATGAAGAAGATTGGGGCAATCCCTATAATCGCTATTCGCAATATCGTGCAATAAGAGAGAAGATGGCTTTTGCATATTCGCATGAAGAATGGATGGAACTCACAAAAGAACAGTCGTTGCAGTTTCATAATCCTTTGTTTCAAAGTGCAGATAGTAATTATCAAATCGCACATGCAAAACAAACCTTAGAAGTATATGAGAAATTGGGATATATAAAAACAAAATTTATATATGAAGAACCGTTTCAATTTGTTTTGGAAAATCCTGTTTTAGAAATATCTGTTTTTGTGAGTATCTTTGTTTTAATTGTACAACTGATTATTTATGAAAGAGAAAAGGGATACTTACAATATATTAAGATTGCAAAAAATGGAAAACATGCGTTTTTAACTATCAAGTGCTTGGTAGTAGCAGTTTTTATCATAGGAATTGTGCAGTTATTTTATGGAAGCAGTATACTGTTACTTTCTTATTTTATGCCATATGATGGAACACTTCCAATACAATGTTTGCAAAGTTTTGTAGGTTGTCCATTTCGCATCAATATTTATGAGGGAATGAGCATTTTTGTATTAGACAGATGTTTTGTGTATCTTTTATTTGGAGCAATGATACTTGGGATTAGTAATTATTTGAATGCTATTTTAAAAATCGTGATAGGATGCTTGGGTATATTTGGTGGAGAATGGCTTATATGGAAGATAGTAAGTCCGTTTTCGAATATATATTTATTACATACCATAAATTTATTTAGTATTGCAGATAGTAAAATGCTGTTAAGTTCTTACGATACGTGGAATATTTGGGATATTCCCATAAATCAAATCGTATGTATATGGTTATTGCGTATTCTTTTATTTGTAGGACTTTTGTATGTTACATTTTATACGTTTATCCATAAAAAAGAAGGTGAATATGAAAAAAGTGAAACATTATTGTATCGTTATCAAAAATATGTAAACAGGATAGAACATATCCATAGAAAAAGTGGCTTATTTACAATAAAAAGCGGTGAAGCCTATAAACTTTTGATTCGAAATGGTGGTATAGCTGTTTTTGTGGTTGCTACTTCTATTTGTTTGTTGTTTGTATCAGAATTTCGTGTTTTTACGGATTCATATCGCTATTATATGAAAGAATATGGAAAGATTTTGGAAGGCATACCGAATGAAGAAAAAACACGTTGGCTAAAAGAACAAAATGATTATTGGGAAAAACAGGAACGAGCATTAGAAGAACAGGAAGAACTGGTTCAAACGGGAGAACTTTCTCAAGAAGCATATCAAATGCAAATAAAAATATATGAAAATGGGGAAGTACGAAGACGAGCTTTGGAAGATGTAGGTCTTATCTATGATAGGGCGGTACGCTTGAATGAAACAGGACAGCAAGTAGAATTTACCTTACAGGAAGTATGGGAATTTCTATTTGGAATGTATGGAATTGGAAATTTTGTGAAATTGTTGTGTATTGTAGTTGGTGCGTTGATTTTGGTATTGTCCAATTGTGGAGTGGAGGAGTATACAACAGGAATGCAGACATTATTGCAAGTTTATAAGTACGGGAAAAACGTAAAAAACATAAAAAAAAGAAATGCTTTTTGTTATGCCATATTGCTTAGTTTGTGTATTTTTGGGATGTATTATGGAAAGATACTGACAATGTATGAAGTGCATATTATGGGACTTCACACAAAAAGTATTTATTTACTGGCAGATTTTTTAAATATGCCGGTTGTGGTGTTTTGCATTTTGGTAGTTGTAGTTTTAACTATTATTATGTTTGGCGTGACACGATGGATTATATATCTTTCCTATCAGTTAAAAAATCGTATTTTTACAATTTTCACTTCGGTAGCAACATTAATATTTCCGATAGTAGTTGCGTATTTATTGATAAGTTAAGCGGAGAACCATTATATTTTACTATCGAACTTACGTTAGAATGGATAAAATTTAAGGTAATATAGTTAATTTATCAGAATGCATTAACAAATGTGTATGAAGAAGAGAATAGAGGTGTGCGTAACTGCAAAAGGAGATGGCTGCACAAGGAAAGAATATTGGGAAACCATCGATGCATATGCTGTTTTACGGAAATCCCGGAATGGGAAAGACTACATTGGCACGTATTGTTGGACGGATTTATAAGCAGGAGGGACTGCTTCGTATAGGGAATTTTTATGAGACAACAGGAAATTATTTTGTAGAAGGTTTGGTCTCTGAGCTTATGAAGAAAGCGCGAAATACTTGCAATAAGGCACGAGGTTCTGTGCTTTTTGTCGATGAGGCATATGGTATATCCGTAGGGCACAGCAAAGGAAATACGGCGGAAGATATTTTGCCGATTTTTGTGTCGGAGATGGAAAATAACAGGGATGATATGTGTATCATTTTTGCCGGATATGAGGATGAAATGGAACGTTTTTTAAGTATGAACTCAGGCTTAAAGAGTCGTTTTCCACATATACTACGGTTTCCAAATTATGAAAAAGAAGAGTTGGAGGATATTTTCTTTCAGATGGTGGAGAAATCTTTTGAATATGAGGGCGAGCTGAAAGAAACATTGAGAGACTATTTGGATAGTATTTCCCCGGAGGCTTATGAGTCGAAAGAATTCAGCAATGCCCGTTTTATCCGAAATCTCTATGAGCGTGTATGGGGCAAGGCAGCCTATCGTATTCGTTTTGAAGAGGATAAGGAAAGGATTTTAAAAGTAGAGGATATGAAAGCGGCTTTGGAAGAAGAGATGTTTGCTTCATTGGTAGAAACAAAAACTACGAGACGCATAGGATTTGTTATGGATTAATAGAAAACTTTGTAGAGAAGATATGGAAACTGTGTTATAATAGAGAGGCATAATTTATAAGAAAAACACGAGGTGGAAGAAGCGTTATGAAAGTTTCCGTAGATTTAAAGTATCAGAATTATATTTTCGACCTATATGGTACACTGATTGATATACATACAGACGAAGAGGATAAGGCTCTTTGGATGGTATTGGCGAATTATTATCGTCAGCATGGTGCAAATTATTATGCAAATGGAATCCGTACCGGATATATGAAATATGTAAAAGAGGAATTGGAAAAATTCGAAGAAATTCAGGTAGAAACAGTCTTTAGAAAATTGTTTGCAGCAAAAAAAGTAGAAGTGAGTGATGAAACGATTGCAAAGGTATGCAGGTTATTCCGTGATACTTCCACACATCATTTGCGTTTGTACGATTGGAGTCTGCCGATTTTAAAGACCTTAAAAGAAAATGGAAAAAAAGTATATCTGTTGTCAAATGCACAGCGTAGTTTTACATACCATGAAATGGAAAAATTGGACATTGTGCAGTATTTTGATGGAATTCATATTTCTTCTGATTATGGTGTAAAGAAACCAAATCCAAAGTTTTTTGAGATTTTAATCGAAAAAGAAGGTTTGGATGTGAAAGAGTGCTTGTTCCTTGGAAATGACCAGACTTGTGATATTTTAGGTGCACAGGGTATTGGCATGGATACATGGTATGTGCATACGAATTGTTCGCCGGAATATACGGAAGATGTGAAAGCTACATATGAGTTTTTGTAAGAAATATCGCACAGCAGGGACACTTGTGTTCCTGCTGAATGTTTTGGGAATGATGGAGTAGTAATTACACTGTCAGATTGAGTTGCTGAAAGGGAATAAATATGAGTATTACAGAGGAAATATATCAGGCGTATTGTGATATTTTAAAAGAAGAACTGCGTTTGGCAATGGGGTGTACAGAGCCGATTGCGATTGCGTACAGTGCGTCAATCGCACGAAGTTATTTGGAAAATGAACCAACGGAGATTCTGATTGGACTAAGTGGCAATATTATTAAGAATACAAAGAGTGTGGTTGTGCCGGCGACAGGAGGCATGCAGGGGATTCCGGCAGCAGTGGCAGCAGGTACGGTGGCAAACCGTCCGGAACTGGTGCTTGAAGTGTTATCATCTTTGACAGAAGAAGATGTACCAAAGATGAAAGCATTGATTGCTGATTGTCCGATTTTGGTAAGGGAGCTGGATACGACACATATTTTTGAGATTCTGATTCAGATGAAAAATGAGATGGAGTCCGTTACCGTACGTCTTTTGGACCGTCATACGAATTTGATCTATGTAGAGAAAAATGGCGAAGTGCTGGTGCGAAATGAAGCCGAAGAAGAGGACGGCGGTATCAAAACAGACCGTACACTTTTGACGGTGGAACGTATTGTAGAGTTTGTAAATGAAGTAAATCTGGATGATGTTCGTGAACTTTTGAATCGTCAGATTTCCTGCAATATGGCGATTGCAGAAGAAGGCATGAAAAACAATTATGGTGCATGTATTGGAAAAATCATTTATAAAAATGGGAATTGTTCACTGGCAGACAAGGCGAGAGCTTATGCGGCAGCAGGTTCGGATGCACGTATGAATGGTTGTGAGATGCCGGTCTGCATTATTTCCGGCAGTGGAAACCAAGGCATGACGGCTTCCATTCCGGTTGTTATTTATGCAAAAGAATTAGGAAAGACAGAGGATAAAATGCTTCGTGCGGTGTTGTTATCGGATTTGATTACGACCCATTTGAAAACAGGCATCGGCTGTCTGTCGGCTTATTGTGGTGCAATCAGTGCCGGTTGTGGTGCCGGAGCAGGTATTGCATATCTTTATGGCGGTGGTTTTAAAGAGGTGGCACATACGATTGTAAATGCATTGGCGATTCTTTCGGGAACGATTTGTGATGGTGCGAAATCCTCCTGTGCTGCAAAGATTGCAATGGCAGTAGAAAGCGGCATTCTCGGTTATGAAATGTATAAAAACGGACAACAGTTTTATGGCGGTGATGGCATTATCAGCAAAGGTGTGGAAAATACCATTGCAAATGTAGGAAAGTTGGCACGTGATGGGATGAGTGGAACGGATAAAGAGATTATTAAAATTATGTTAGAATAGTCGTAATGGTTTGTCGTGACAGGACTGTTATAAACAATAAATAGAAATGGAGATTTGTATGAAAAAATTAGCATTTGGTCTTATGAGACTCCCTCAATTGGATGAAAACGATGCGGTATCCATTGATATCGAACGTGTAAAAGGTATGGCAGATACTTTTATGGAAGCAGGGTTCACGTATTTTGATACCGCTGCTCCATATCACAATAAGCATAGCGAAATTGCATTTCGCGAAGCAGTGGTAAAACGATATCCACGTGAAAGCTATACGATTGCAGACAAATTATCGATTGGTATGATTGATAAAGCAGAAGATATGCCGGCTTTCTTTGATGCACAGTTAGAGAGACTTGGCTTAGAATACATAGATATTTATCTGCTTCATGCATTAGGTACCAAATCCTATGCAAAAGCACAGGATTTCAAAGCATTTGAATTTGCTGCACAGAAGAAAGCAGAAGGAAAAGTAAAGCATGTTGGTTTTTCGTTTCATGATAATGCAGAAGTATTGGATCAGATTTTGACGGAGCATCCGGAAGTAGAATATGTACAGCTTCAAATTAACTATTTGGACTGGGAAGATGAAAATGTACAGTCCCGTAAATGTTACGAAGTTGCCGTAAAACATGGCAAAAAGGTACTGGTTATGGAACCGGTAAAAGGCGGTTCTCTGGCAATTGTTTCACCGGAAGTAGAAAAATTGTTCAAAGACTACAACGCATCCGCGTCTCCGGCTTCATGGGCAGTACGTTTCTGTGCCAGCCTAGATCAGGTTGTCATGGTGCTTTCCGGTATGAGCAATGAAGAACAAATTGCAGATAACACCAGCTATATGAAAGAATTTATACCATTGAATGACGAAGAAAAAGCTATCGTAGCAAAGGCTGCAGAACTGATTCGTAATGATATCGCTGTTGCCTGCACAGGTTGTGCCTACTGCGTGGAGGATTGTCCAAACAATATTGCAATTCCGGATTACTTTAAACTGTATAACCATATGAAACAGTTGCAGGGTACAACAGAAAAATGGGATAAGATGAAATATGCAAAGAAAGCTGAAGAACGCGGAAAAGCATCGGATTGTATCGAGTGCGGACTTTGCGAAGGACATTGTCCACAGCATTTGAATATTCGTGATTTGCTCAAAGATGTAGCGAATGTATTGGAAGCATAATTACGATTCGCAAACCCATGAGAAATCTGCTTCACAGATGGGTTTGCGAATCGTAACTGTGAAGGTACTGAACAGTTACGAAAAATGTTATAATACTTTTGATAAAAAGTCACGGGCTCTTGCCGTTTTTGGATTTGAGAAAAACTCGCTAGGAGTTGCCTCTTCCAAAATCTTTCCACCATCTAAAAATAGGATACGGTTTGCAACTTCTTTGGCGAAGCCCATTTCGTGTGTAACGATAACCATGGTGAGTCCTTCTTCTGCGAGGGATTTCATCAGGTCTAATACTTCGCCGACCATTTCAGGGTCGAGAGCACTGGTTGGTTCGTCAAAGAGAAGTACATCCGGATTCATCGCAAGAGAACGAACAATGGCTACACGCTGTTTCTGACCACCGGAAAGGGTGGAAGGGTAAACGTCTGCTTTATCCTGTAATCCGATACGTTTTAACAAATGCATTGCATTTTCTTTGGCTTCTGCTTTGATTTGTGCCTTTGTGGTTGTGATGGCCACAGGGCTTTCTTTTTTGTCAGCAGATTTGAATAAATTTGTAAGACCAAGAAGTGCATTTTTACGTTTTGCTTTTGCAAGTTCCTGACATTGTACATGGACAGGAGCGAGCATGATATTTTCAATTACTGTTTTGTTATTGAATAGATTAAAGTGCTGGAATACCATGCCCATTTTTCGACGGTGGATGTTGATATCGATATGAAAGTCTGCAATATCGACACCGTTAAAAATGATTTGTCCGCCTGTAGGGTCTTCCATACAGTTTAAACAACGCAGGAAAGTGCTTTTTCCGGAACCGGATGGTCCAATGATGCAGACGATATCCCCTTTGTTGATTTTTACACTGATACCATCTAAGATATTTTTTTCACCAAAGTGTTTTTCTAAATTAATTACGTCGATCACTTTTTCCTAAGCTCCTTTCCATAAGTTTTACACCTGTGCTGATGATAAGCACGAGTACAATATAGATGAGGGCCATAACAATATATGGAACCATAAATTCATAACTGTTTGAACCGATGCGGTTAAATGCAAGGTAAAGGTCAGTTGCACCTACAAAACTAACAACGGAAGTTTCTTTTACTAAAGCAATAAATTCGTTTCCGAGTGTAGGCAGGATATTTTTAACTGCCTGAGGAATTACGATTTTTATCATAGTAGTGGAAAAACTCAATCCCATTGCGCGACCGGCTTCCATTTGTCCGCCATCGACAGAGAGGATACCACTTCGCATGATTTCGGAGATGTAAGCACCACTGTTAAGACCGAAAACGAGCATGGATACTTCCAGACCGGTCATTCGGATTCCCATCAGTGGGAATAATACATAATAGAAAATCAAAAGCTGTACAACAATTGGTGTGCCACGGAAAGTTTCCACATAAAAATTGCAGAATCCATTTAAAATACGAGGCAGCAGTTTGTATTTTGGAATCACACGTACGGTTGCAATTAGTGTACCAATCAGTGTACCGAGTAAAAGACCGGTAACGGAGATGAGTAAGGTGTTTTGCAATCCTTCAATTACTTGCAGATATCCCTTATTTCCAATAAAAATATCCACAAAACGTTGTATTTTTACTTCAAAGCTGCCTTGCTGTACTGCATTAATTGCAGTAACAATATTGATAGCCGGTGCAGAGTCGATAATCACATAATCAATACCGCCGTTTAATAAGTCCTGAATAGCCAGAGAACCATTTGCATATGGGATAGTTGTGGCTGCAAATCCTGCAAATCCCCAGCCTGCATCACCTTCCGTATAAAGCTGGCCGGTTGTGCCGCGTTGTACACCAATTTTACAGGAGGCGTCTTTTTGATTTAAAATATATTCAATGTCCGTAGCGGTTGTACATGCATCAAATTCTGTATTATCAGAAGTTACGATAAGCTGTTGGGATGCATTGTAATAGGGAACCGAGAAATTTACAAGTTCTTTTCTGTCTTCGCTGATGGTAAGACCTGCCATTGCAATGTCACATTTCTGCTGCTGTACATTCAGGCAGACTGCGTCAAAATCCATGTCGACGATAACCAGTTCCATGTCAAGCTCTTCGGCAAGCAGGCTGGCAATTTCCATATCAATACCATAAAATGTATTTCCACCATCTTCGGTATACTCAAATGGTGCGAAGGAAGCATTGGTTGCCACGACTAATTGATCTTCTGAGGAATCAAGTTCTGCAGAAACTACCGCTTCCGGAGTGCCATTACCAAAGTATTTGTCACAAATTTCATCAAGTGTTCCATCCGCACTGATTTTTTGGATGAAATCATTGACATCCTCTAGCAGTTCCGGTTGGTTTTTGTCTACGCCAAAGGCATATTGTTCTTCGGTGAGAGAGATAGGGGTTATTTTTGCACCGATATTCGTAGTTTTTCCACATGCGGTTAGTGAACAAAGCGTTAGAATCAGTGCAAGAATAAGTGTTAGTTTTCGTTTCATCATTTTTCTCCACTATAATAAATTTTTTGAAAATGTATATCGTACAGCTCAAAACACTTACTGTTTTGAGCGTAAGAACATGATTCAGGGGGTGAGCAAACTAGTTGCTTTGCAACACCGCACGCGAAGAGTTCGCAAGCGAACTCTTTGTTCTGGGATTGCGTATATTTATACAAAATATATGATTAAATATAACATTCTATAAGTAGGAACACAAGGCAAAAGCATAGGTACAAGTGTTTTTTTTATAAAACAAGAACATGATTCAGGTGTTAGATTCTGCGTCGTGAAGCGACTTTTCATGCAGAATCCAATGGTTACCGGGCACGGAGTGAACGCAAATAAAAAAGAAATGCTTTATTTTCCACTTGAAATGCATTTTTTCCTGCACTATAATCTATATAAATGTTCAGATCCAAGGTGGTTTTGTGAATGGATTTGAATAGTTACGATAGAATTTATTGATACAGGAGGATTATGATGAGTATCAGAGTTGGAATTATGGGATATGGAAATCTCGGCAGAGGGATTGAATGTGCGTTAAAGCAGAATGCGGACATGGAATTAGTTGCAGTATTTACCAGACGTGACCCGGCTGCTGTAAATATATTAAGTAAAGATGTAAAGGTATACCATGTGGATGAAGCACCAAAGATGAAAGATGAGATAGATGTATTGATTCTTTGTGGTGGTAGTGCGACAGACCTTCCAAAACAGACAAAAGAATTTGCAAAATATTTCAATGTGGTAGATAGTTTTGACACACATGCAAGAATTCCGGAACATTTTGAAGCGGTAAACGAGGTAGCGGAAGCAAATAATACAGTTGCGATGATTTCCGTAGGCTGGGATCCGGGTATGTTTTCATTGAATCGTTTGTATGCCAACGCAATTTTGCCAAATGGCAGTGATTATACATTCTGGGGCAAAGGTGTTAGCCAGGGACATTCGGATGCAATCCGCCGTGTAGATGGTGTCGCAAATGCAAAACAGTATACGGTTCCGGTAGAAGATGCATTGGCACGTGTACGCAGCGGTGAAAATCCAGAGCTTACAACCAGAGAAAAACATACAAGAGAATGTTATGTAGTAGCCAAAGAAGGAGCAGACAAGGCTCGTATCGAAGAAGAAATCAAAACAATGCCAAACTATTTTGCAGATTATGATACAACTGTAAACTTCATTTCGGAGGAAGAGCTGGCAGAAAATCATGCGGGTATTCCACATGGCGGTTTTGTAATCCGTAGTGGAAAAACAGGCTGGAATGAAGAAAACAATCATATCATTGAATATAGTTTGAAACTGGATTCCAATCCGGAATTTACAGCATCGGTTATTGTAGCATATGCACGTGCGGCATATCGTATGAGTAAAGAAGGCATGAAAGGCTGTAAGACGGTATTTGATGTTGCACCGGCATATCTTAGCCCTGCAAGCGGTGAAGAACTTCGCAAGCATTTATTATAGTTTTGAGCGTAAGAAAGTGATTCAAGCGTGAG
Organism: uncultured Lachnobacterium sp.; assembly: GCA_964449855.1. Lineage (GTDB taxonomy): Bacteria > Bacillota > Clostridia > Lachnospirales > Lachnospiraceae > Roseburia. The sequence continues at coordinate 4,294 of CAYVGA010000053.1, read as the reverse complement.
CAAACCTATCTGCGAAGCAGATTTCGTATGGGTTTGCGAATATAAAAAGGACAGTCATGAAAATAGGCTGTCCTTTTGGTATAAGTATGATTTTACGATGGGAGAATTATGGAAGAAAAACGATGGCAGTCTTATCCAAGACCGCAGCTAAAGAGAAAAAGTTATGTAAATCTAAACGGAACATGGGACTTAAATGGAAAACAGATTCAGATTCCTTTTGCACCGCAATGCCGTTTAGCAGAATATACAGGTGAAATTGGTGAGAAACTGGTATATACGAAAACTTTCGATATACCGGAAACATTCACCCTGCCTCGTATCCTTTTACATTTTGGTGCAGTAGACCAGGTTGCAGAAGTCTATGTAAACGATGTGCTGGTAGGAAAACATGAAGGTGGATATCTGCATTTTTCCTTTGATATTACGCATGCAGTACGAAGAGCGCAGACGAATACGCTGTGTGTAGAAGTAGTGGATACACTTTCGCAGAAATATCCATATGGTAAGCAGTCGAAAAAACGTGGTGGGATGTGGTATACACCAATCAGCGGTATCTGGCAGACGGTTTGGATGGAGAATGTGCCGGATGCCTACATAAAAGAAATCAAGCTGACACCTTCCATGCGGGATATTACGATGGAAGTAGTGGGAGAGATAAAAGGATTCAAAGCGGTTGTTTTTGAACAGAATGGCAAAAAAGCCGCAGAGCAGACATTTGCGAATAACAAAGGAACGATTGTGCTCGAAAAGCCGATGCTTTGGGATGTAGACCATCCACATTTGTATGATCTAAAGATTTTTGCAGGACAGGATGAAATAGAATCGTATTTTGCACTTCGTACGGTGGAAATTAAAAAAATAAATGGCATAAATCGTGTCTGTCTCAATAACAAACCAATTTTCATGCATGGTCTGTTGGATCAGGGTTATTTTGAAGATGGCATTTATCTTCCGGAAAAAGAAGAAGAGTTTGCAAACGATATCCGTCGTATGAAAGAACTCGGTTTTAATATGCTTCGCAAGCACATCAAGGTGGAGCCGGAACAGTTTTACTATGATTGTGACCGGTTGGGAATGTTAGTTATACAGGACATGGTAAACAACAGCGGATACAATTATATTTTGGATACCGTTCTTCCAACCATTGGATTTAAGAAGCGAAACGATTGCAGAGGACGTTACCAGAATCCGGAGCACAAACGCTTCTTTGAAAAGCATATGAAAGAAACTCTGCATGATTTGTACAATCATCCATGTATCATTGGTTATACAATTTTTAATGAAGGCTGGGGGCAGTTTGAAAGTGACCGCATGTATGAGATTGCAAAATCATTGGATGCCACACGATTCTATGATTCGACTTCCGGCTGGTTTGCTCAGATAAAGAGTGATGTAGACAGTGAACATATTTATTTCCGTGCAGAAGAACTTACCGTGAAAGAAAGACCATTGTTCCTTTCGGAATGCGGCGGTTTTTCTTATAAAGTAGAAGGGCATGTATTTAATACTGAAAAGTCTTATGGTTATGGTGCGTGTGCAAATTCGGAAGAATTAACGGATCGAATCGTGGATATGTACAATGTAATGGTGGTTCCATGTATCAAGAAAGGAATGTGCGGCTGTGTGTATACGCAGGTTAGTGATGTCGAAGACGAAATCAATGGCATGTATACATATGACCGTCAGGTATGCAAAGTAAATAAAGAGAAGATGCAGGAATTGGCAAAACGGATCTTTGCAGAGATAGAGTAAATATTATAGCAATGGTCAGCCAACAGGCTGAAGTGCTGCAAAAATAAGCCCCCTGGTAGTTTGTTTTAAAATTAACAAAACTGCCAGGGGAGTTTTGCAGCATTTATATGCTTTATATGCTTCAATTTATGTTGGTTATTTATTTCCATAATTTATCATATGCTCTTTAATCGCATCAAAACTTTCCTGACTGATGACATGTTCAATGCGGCATGCATCTTCTGCAGCTGTTTCTTCCGAAACACCTAATAGAGTCAGTACTTTTGTCAGTATTTCATGGCGTTCAAAAATCATTTCAGCAATGGCAAGACCGCTTTCGGTCAAATCAATATATCCTTCCGGTGAAACCGTAATGTGGTTCTTTTCGCGAAGATGTTTCATGGCGATGCTGATGCTGGATTTTTTATATCCTAATTCATTTGCAATATCAACAGAACGGACAACACGTAGTTTTCTGCTGAGCATTAATATCGTTTCTAAATAATTTTCTGCTGATTCGTTCTTATGCACGGCTATCTCTCCTAAAATTAGTTACAAAAATACGTAATTATTCAGCAACTGAATAATTATCAAAATACTGTTAATAAGTATACCATATGAACATAAAAAGTGCAAATTATAATATAGTTAAATTTTTTTATATAACTTTCAATTATAGAATTTATAAAAAACTAAAATGGTTGGTTATATTGCAATTAAACAGCGTTTCGATTATGATATGTGTTAAGCAAAACACGGCGAAGAAGATAGAAATTTGCAGTGAAAAATGGTGAAAAACAAAACGTAATAAAAATTACGAAATTTTCAGGAAAGAGGGATTTGACATGGATTTTAAAGTTGGTGTAATTGCAGGAGACGGAATTGGACCAGAGGTAACAGCAGAGGCAGTAAAGGTATTGGATGCGATTGGCGAAAAATATGGTCATACCTTTGATTATACAGAAATTTTAATGGGAGGCTGCTCAATTGATGCCACAGGCGTACCTTTGACAGATGAAGCGATTGCAGCAGCAAAGGCGAGTGATGCGGTATTGATGGGATCAATTGGCGGAAATACAACAACTTCTCCGTGGTATAAATTACCACCAAATTTAAGACCGGAAGCAGGGTTGTTAAAGATTCGTAAAGAATTAAATCTGTTTGCAAATTTAAGACCGGCATATTTATATGAAGAATTAAAAGCAGCATGTCCACTCCGTGATGACATTATTGGAGATGGATTTGACATGATGATTATGCGAGAGTTGACTGGTGGTCTTTACTTTGGCGAGAGAAGCACCAAAGAAGTAGATGGTGTGATGACAGCCTGTGATTCTCTTACATATAATGAAGAAGAAATCAGACGTATCGCGATCCGTGGTTTTGATATCGCGATGAAACGTAGAAAAAAAGTAACTTCTGTAGATAAAGCAAATGTACTCGATTCTTCCAGACTTTGGAGAAAAGTGGTGGAAGAAGTGGCAAAAGATTATCCGGAAGTTTCTTATGAGCATATGTTAGTAGATAACTGTGCAATGCAGCTTGTAAAGAATCCTGCACAGTTTGACGTAATTCTGACCGAAAATATGTTTGGTGATATTTTATCAGACGAAGCAAGCATGGTAACAGGTTCTATTGGTATGTTATCTTCTGCAAGTTTGAATGAAACGAAATTTGGTCTTTATGAACCAAGTGGTGGTTCTGCACCGGATATTGCAGGTATGGGCATCGCAAATCCAATTGCAACCATTCTTAGTGCAGCAATGATGCTTCGTTACAGTTTTGATTTAGACAAAGAAGCAGATGCAGTAGAAGCTGCTGTAAAACAGGTATTAAAAGAAGGATATCGTACCGGTGATATTATGCCACAGAGTGGTGAAAGCATGGATGGCATTACAAAAGTCGGTACAGCACAGATGGGAAGTCTGATTGCAGAGAGAGTATAAGCTTTGAGCAACGATTTGTGAGTTATAATTATGAATCTTATAAAAAATTTGAATAATTGTTTCGTTGCAGAATTGTATTTTTTGTAGTACAATGTAGTAATTCATATGCATGTTTGTGAAAAAATTAGCAAAGTGGCTGTAAATATAATTTGCAAACATGTGAAAGGATGTTTTTCATAACTATAAATTATTGAATGTGTAGTATGAATTAAAAATGCAGTAGAATTAGAAAGAAGGAAACATCATGAAAAGTGATAATGTAAAAGCAGGTATGCAGCAGGCTCCTCATAGAAGCCTCTTTAACGCTTTAGGATTTACCGAAGAAGAAATGAAAAAGCCAATGGTTGGTATCGTTAGCTCTTATAACGAAATTGTACCTGGTCATATGAATTTGGACAAAATCGTAAATGCAGTAAAACTTGGTGTAGCAGAAGCCGGTGGTGTACCAGTGGTTTTCCCGGCAATTGCCGTATGTGATGGTATCGCGATGGGACACGTAGGTATGAAATATTCACTTGTAACTAGAGATTTAATTGCGGATTCAACAGAAGCTATGGCACTTGCACATCAGTTTGATGCTTTGGTTATGGTTCCAAACTGTGACAAAAACGTACCGG
>CAYVGA010000052.1:0-14500 GCA_964449855.1 uncultured Lachnobacterium sp. | reverse complement strand
TCCTTTAACCATGGAATAATGGCTGTGGTATCAAGACCACCTGAGTAAGCTAAAATAACTTTTTCTTTTGACATAATATAACCTCCAGTTACGAACTGCCGAAAACTTAGCAAATATGGGAGTAAGTATTTTGTTTTCTCATATTTGTTAAGTTGTAACTATTCAGCACAGCTCAAAACACTTGCTGTTTTGAGCGTAAGAACATGATTCAGGTGTGAGCAAACCCATCTGCGAAGCAGATTTCTCATGGGTTTGCGGAACGTAATTATTCAGGTACTGAATAATTACGTTAAGTTTTCGATTGGCAAAGTTCGTATAATTATTTTTTACTACTATACACCGATCTTTCCTCTATTGCAAGTGCAAAAATATACAAAATGCTGAATTTTTATACAAGAATTATGTATAAAATGTAAAAAACTCGTATATTTATTCATAAAAATATAAAAAAGGGTCTTTACGAATGAATAGAGTTGTACTATATTATAATGAGCGAAATGCAATTGCTGACATTTGGGGCGATTGTTTGCAGAAAAGAAGGGAGTTCTTTATGATTAAAGTAGGTATTATTGGTTCTACAGGTTATGCAGGTGCAGAATTGGTTCGTATTTTAATGAATCACAAAGAAGCAGAAATCGTATGGTATGGTTCTAGAAGTTATGTGGATCAGGCATACGCATCTGTATACCGTAATATGTTTGAACTTGTGGAAGATAAATGTTTGGATGACAATATCAATGAGCTGGCCGCTAGGGTAGATGTGATTTTCACAGCAACACCACAGGGATATTTGGCAGGTGTGCTGACCGAAGATATTTTAAATAAAGTAAAAATCGTTGACCTTAGTGCAGATTACCGTATCAAAGATGTTGCTGTTTATGAAAAATGGTATGGTATTGAGCATAAGAGTCCACAGTTTATTGAAGAAGCTGTATATGGACTTTGTGAAATCAATCGTGAGGACATCAAAGGAAAACGTCTGGTAGCAAATCCGGGATGTTATACCACATGTTCTATTTTAACTGCGTATCCGATGGTAAAAGAAGGCATGATTGACGCAAATACATTGGTTGTTGATGCGAAATCCGGTACATCCGGTGCGGGACGTGGTGCAAAGCTTCCAAATTTATTCTGTGAAGTAAATGAAAACATGAAAGCTTATGGTGTTGCCAGCCACAGACATACACCGGAAATTGAAGAACAGCTGGGGTATGCGGCAGGCGAAGAAATTTTAATCAATTTCACACCACACCTTGTACCTATGAACCGTGGTATTTTGGTAACGGAATATGCTGAATTACAGAAAAAAGCAGATGGTACATATCCAACTTATGATGAAGTAAAAGCGGTTTATGATAAATATTATAAAGAAGAAACATTTATCCGAGTGCTTCCAAAGGGCGAATGTCCGGAAACAAAATGGGTAGAAGGTTCGAATTTTGTAGATGTAAACTTTGTGATTGATGAAAGAACGGGACGTATCATTATGATGGGGGCGCTTGATAATCTGGTGAAAGGTGCAGCAGGTCAGGCAGTACAAAATATGAACTTAATCTTTGGACTTCCGGAACATGAAGGTCTTATGATGGTTCCGATGTTCCCATAAAAGATAAAAATAGTAAGAATCGTAATTATAAAATAGGAAGTAAGATGAAGAGACAATTAGAAGAAACAAAAGATGTAACACTGCGTGTCATGCAGGTAGAAGATTATGAAAATGTATATCGTTTATGGATGACGATTGATGGCTTTGGGATTCGTACCATTGATGATTCTTTGGAGGGCGTGACCCGTTTCCTAAGCAGAAATCCAACAACTAGTGTGGTTGCAGAAGCAGATGGCAGGATTGTAGGTGCGATTCTTTGCGGCCATGATGGACGCAGGGGCTGTATGTATCATGTTTGTGTGCATCAGGAATACCGCAAGCACGGCATAGGAAAAGCAATGGTTGTATTCTGTATGAAAGCCTTGCAGCAAGAGGATATTAATAAAGTTTCTCTTATTGCATTCAAATCGAATTCTGTGGGCAATCAGTTTTGGAAAGGTGCAGGCTGGACATTCCGCGAAGATTTGAATTATTATGATTTTACGTTAAATGAAGAAAATATCACACGTTTCAACCACTTTTCCTAAGGTGGCAGATGAATAGAAAGAAGGAATGAAGTTATGACAGAACAGAAGTTACATTCATTACAGGATAAAGCAGAAGTTTTAATTGAAGCCTTACCATATATCCAGAAATTTAACCGCAAGATTATTGTAGTAAAATACGGCGGATCTGCGATGGTAGATGAACAGTTGAAAAAGCAGGTGATTCAGGATGTTACCCTGTTAAAATTAGTTGGTTTTAAGCCGGTCATCGTACATGGCGGCGGAAAGGAAATCAGTAAATGGGTAGCACTTTCCGGCAAAACCCCGGAGTTTATCAATGGTCTGCGTAAAACGGATGCCGAAACAATGGAAATTGCAGAAATGGTATTAAATAAAGTAAATAAATCCCTTGTGCAGTTAGTGGAAGAACTTGGGGTTCGTGCTATCGGTATTAGTGGAAAAGATGGCAGTCTTTTAAAGGTAGAAAAGAAATATTCCGATGGACAGGATATTGGTTTTGTTGGCGAAATCAAAGAAGTCAATACAAAAATTATTTATGATATGCTGGAAAAAGATTTTCTGCCAATTGTTTGTCCGATTGGTATGGATGACAATTTCCAGAGCTATAACATCAATGCTGATGATGCGGCATGTGCGATTGCAAAGGCTTTGGGTGCAGAAAAGCTTGCATTCTTAACAGATATTGCAGGTGTATACAAAGATCCAAGTGACCCATCGACGTTGATTTCGGAATTGACCGTAGATGCGGCAAGAGAGTTAATCGGTTCTGGTTTTGTTGGCGGCGGTATGCTTCCAAAATTGAACAATTGTATCGATGCCATTGAAAATGGTGTATCCCGCGTACATATTTTAGATGGAAGAATTGCACACTGCATTCTTTTGGAAATCTTTACGAAAAAAGGTATTGGTACAGTATTTGTTTCGGACGAATTTCAGAATCACAATTAATTAAAGAAAAGGAAATTGATATGACAAAAATGAATCAGCAGATGGACAAAGCAGAACAAGCTCTGCTTCATACATACAATCGTTTTCCTGTGGTCTTTGACCACGGAAAAGGTGTGTATCTTTATGATACAGACGGAAAAGAATATTTAGATTTTGCAGCAGGCATTGCGGTAAGTTCTTTGGGCTATGGAGATGAAACTTATACAGAAGCTTTGAAAAACCAAGTGGAAAAATTGCTGCATATTTCGAATCTTTATTACAATCAGCCGACTACGGATGCGGCCGAAAAATTACGAAAAGTATCAGGGATGGACCGTGTATTTTTTACCAACAGTGGTACAGAAGCCATTGAGGGTGCGTTAAAGGCAGCTCGTAAATATTCTTTTACCAAATATGGAAAAGAACGTTACGAAATTATTGCGATGAACCATTCATTCCATGGAAGAAGCATGGGTGCAGTTTCCGTGACCGGAACAGAAAAATACAGAACGCCATTTGAACCATTGATTGGCGGAGTAAAATTTGCGGAATACAACGATTTGGAATCGGTAAAAGCTGCCGTAAGTGAAAAGACATGTGCGATTCTTTTGGAAACGGTACAGGGTGAAGGCGGCATCTATCCGGCAGAAGCGGAATTCTTAGAAGGTGTACGTGCACTTTGTGATGAAAAAGATATTCTTTTGATTTTAGATGAAATCCAATGTGGTATGGGACGTACCGGTTTTATGTTCGCATATCAGGCTTATGGTATTATGCCGGATATTTTAACATCCGCAAAAGCATTAGGATGTGGTGTGCCTGTTGGTGCATTTCTTATGACAGAAAAAGTAGCAGAAAGCTCTTTGGCACCGGGTGACCACGGCACAACCTATGGTGGAAATCCATTGGTAGGTGCAGCTGTTTCCACAGTTTTGGATATTTATGAAGAAAGAGATATTCTCTCGCATGTAAAAGAGATCGGCGTTTATTTAACCGGATGTCTGGATCGATTGGTAAAAGCATATGATGTGCTTACCGAAAGACGCGGTATGGGACTGATGCAGGGACTTGTTACGACATTGAAACCGGCAGATGTTTGTGCAAAAGCATTGGAAAACGGGCTCATTATTATTTCTGCAGGTTCTGACGTGCTTCGAATCGTTCCGCCTTTGGTAATTACCAAAGAGGATGTGGATATAATGATAGAGAAGCTGGAAAAAACCTTATCTGAATTTAGTATAAAATAAATTGGTAATTATTCAGTACCTGAATAATTACGATTTGCAAACCCATGAAAAATCTGCTTCGCAGATGGGTTTGCTCACTCTTGAATCACGTTCTTACGCTCAAAACAGCAAGTCTTTTGAGCTGTACTGAACAGTTACATAAATTGTTTCAATATAATCTTGTAATCTTTGTGAAAATTCGTTAAAATATAAATCAGCATTGAGACTCCTTCCGAAAGGAAGGAGTAATTTATGAAAAATTTCATAAAGCTATTAAAGGGTGTGCTAGTTTGCACACTTATTGTTGTTTGTTTTTGTGGCTGTGGCAAGAGTACAGCCCAGTATATCAGTTCTGAGGAAGTAACATCGGAAGTAACATCGGAAGAAACAGAGCAGGTTTTTGTATCGGATACACAGCAAGGTCAGACAGATGTTGAAAAAGATACAGGAGAATCCCTGCTGTATGTCTATGTTTGTGGTGCTGTCTGTCAGCCCGGTGTCTATATGCTTCCGGAGGGAAGCCGTATCTGTGATTTGTTTGAAGCTGCAGGTGGATTGGCAGAGGATGCGGCAGAGGATTATTGGAATCAGGCAAAACTTTTAGTGGATGGTGAAATGTTTTATGTGCCAACCAAGGAAGAAGCAAAGGAGCAGGAGATTAGTGGATTGGAGAACTCTTTTGGACAGTCTGATTTGACAAATACAAATGACACAAGTGGAAAAGTGAATTTAAACACAGCAACTTTAGAACAGCTTATGGGGATTCCGGGGATTGGAGAATCCAAGGCGAAAGCTATTCTGGCTTATCGGGAAGAACATGGCGGTTTTTCCTCTGTTGAGGAAGTCATGCAGATTGAGGGTATCAAAGAGGGTGTGTTTTCGAAAATGAAAGAGTATATTGTAGTTGACTGAGGTGTACAATGGCAAAAAAAGTTCTCGTAGTAGATGATGAAAAATTAATTGTAAAAGGAATTCGTTTTAGTCTGGAACAGGAAGGAATGGAAGTAGATTGTGCCTATGATGGAGAAGAGGCATATAATATGGCAAAAGCCAAGGAATATGACATGATTCTTTTGGATGTTATGCTTCCAAAAATGGATGGATTTGAAGTATGTCAGGCAATCCGTGAATTTTCAGACATGCCGATTATCATGCTGACCGCAAAAGGTGAAGACATGGACAAAATTTTAGGATTGGATTATGGCGCAGATGATTACATCACAAAACCATTTAATATTCTGGAAGTAAAAGCCAGAATCAAAGCAATTATGCGCCGTACTTCCGGCGGAACAAAAAAAGAAGCAGTTTCTTCTGTTATTGAAAAAGGTGATTTGAAATTGGATTGTGACAGCCGTCGTCTTTTAGTACTTGGCAAAGAAATCAATCTTACAGGCCGAGAGTTTGAATTATTAGAACTGCTTGTAAAGAATGAAAATAAAGTATACAGCAGAGAACAGCTTTTAGAAACAGTATGGGGTAAAGACTATCCTGGAGATGTGCGTACTGTAGATGTGCATGTGCGTCGTCTGAGAGAAAAAATAGAAGTAAACCCTAGTGAACCAAAATATGTTCACACAAAATGGGGTGTTGGCTATTACTATATTCAAAAATAAGAGGGCAGTTACATGCGTAAAACATCGAAACTAAGAGATTTTTTGAAAAGTTTACGGTTTCGTCTCATCGTTTGTATTCTTGTAGTGGTGATTGTGCCAAGCTGGATAGTTGGTTATGCTATTTTATCTTCTTATGAGAATAGGGCTTTGCAGATTCGAGAGACAGAAGTGCTGAATCAGGCACGTATTATATCCAATCAGATAGCTACCAGCGGCTATATGGACGGCAATCGTGAGACAGTAGAGATTCTTCGAGCCCAGATTGGGATGATGACGACATTGTATGATGGACGTATTTTGATTGTGGACGATAATTTTCGTATCCTTTATGATACGTACAATTTAGATGACAACCGAACGATTATTTCGGAAGAGGTATTGCAAAGTTATCAAGGGGAAGCGAAGACAATTTATGATTCGGTCAGCCGTTATCTGGAGATTGCAATGCCAATTATCAATCCAAATGATGAAGCCCAGACCGTAATCGGTGTTCTGGTGGTCAGCGTATCTACGGATAATATTGCTTTGAATTTAAGTTATTTGACGCAGATTTGTACACTTGTGGTATCTATTGCAGTTTTGGTTGTTGGTATTTTGGGAATGCTTGCATCCATTCGTCTTGTAGCACCACTCGGAAAACTTTCCGATGGTATTGCGCAGATTCAGGGGGGGATCAGTGACCGGGATTTGGAAGTAAATGACTATACGGAAACCATTATTATCTGTGAAAAATTCAATGAAATGATGAAGAAAATCCGTGCAATGGATGAATCACGTCAGGAATTTGTTTCCAACGTGTCTCATGAGTTAAAGACCCCTTTGACTTCCATGAAAGTGCTGGCAGATTCGATTAACTGTATGCCGGATGCTCCGATTGAATTGTATCAGGAGTTTATGAGTGACATTACGAATGAAATCGAACGTGAGACACAGATTATCAATGATTTACTTTCTTTGGTAAAAATGGATAAGACAGGTGTGACGCTAAATATTACGAATGTGAATATCAATGATTTGTTGGAGCAGATCATGAAGCGTTTACAGCCGATTGCGGATAAGCAGAAAGTTTCACTGGTATTGGAGACATTTCGACCGGTCAATGCTGATGTGGATGAAGTGAAATTAACACTTGCTATTACCAATCTCATTGAAAATGGTATCAAATACAATCAAGTGAATGGAGAAGGCTGGGTGCATGTATCGCTGAATGCGGATCACCAGTATTTCTATTTAAAAGTAGAGGATAATGGTTGTGGAATTCCAGAAGAAGATTTGGATCATATTTTTGAACGATTCTACCGTGTAGACAAATCACACTCCAGAGAAATTGGTGGAACGGGTTTGGGTCTTGCCATTACACGTAATTCTATTTTGATGCACAGAGGAGCAATTAAGGCGCATAGTGAGCTGGGTGAGGGTACGACATTTGACGTACGTATTCCATTGACCTATATTGCATAAGTAATGAGGAAAAGTATGAGAAAAAGAATCTTGTGTGTTCTTCTTTCGTTTGTGATGCTGTGTTCTCTGGCAGGATGCAGACAGGAAGAAAAGAAAGAAGGAGAATATCAAATCTATTATTTAAATATGGACAAAACGAAGCTGGTTCCGGAAGCATATGACAGTACCGGTGCAGAAGGAGAGGAACTGCTTATGGAATTGTTGGATCGTTTAAAGTCAGCTCCGGAGAGTTCTAAGCTTCGCCAGACTATTCCTGCGAACGTAGAGGTCAAAGGAATTAGTATTAATGGAGATTATTTGTTTATTAATTTTGGTGATAAATATAAAGATATGACACCGACAGAAGAAGTGCTGGTCCGAGCAGGGATTGTGCGGACATTGTTACAGGCAGGAGTCTGTTCGGTCGCAGCCTTTACAGTAAACTCAGAGCCTTTGTTGTCGCACGATGGAACGTTAGTAGGTACAATGACTTCGGACAGTTTTGTGGAAAACCCGGGAAAACAGATTAATGGTAGTGTAGAAACTAATCTTACCTTGTATTTTGCTAGTGCAGATGGGACAAGTCTGGTGAAAGAAACCCGAAATGTACATTACAGCAGTAATATATCCATGGAAAAATTAGTCATGGAGCAGTTGGTAGAAGGTCCGAAATCTTCCCTTCTGCAAGGGACAATACCATCCGGAACTACGTTGATTTCGGTATCACAGGTGGATGGGGTTTGCTATGTCAATGTAAGTGAATCTTTCCGAACACAAAGTGCAACTGTGCCGGAGGAGATTACTCTGTATTCCATTGTCAATTCATTGACTGAGCTGCCAGGTGTATCGAAGGTGCAGTTAGTAATCAATGGCAGTACGGAAGGTTATGTAAAATACAATTTTGAATTAGCTAAAATGTATGAAAGAAATACAGCGTTAGTTGTAGAATAATACTGGGAGAGAGTCAATGCGAAAACGACCTTGTTTGTTATTCGCGTGCATGTTTTTGGCAGGTATTGTATTTCAAAGATATGAGTGGAAGTTATTGTGTTTTGTACCAGTGTGTTTTCTTATTATGGAAGTCTATCATGGCGTATGTGATGGATGCTGGGGGAAACACAGCATGCAAAAGAGGCAGAGTATTGAAGGAAATTTAGGTTTCAAAAGGCTTTTTCACTCTTATAAGAATTTAAGCAGAATCGCAGGGAGGAGTTTACTGCTCCTTTCTGCATTTTTTCTCGGAATGGGTCATATGAAATCCGAGGAAACTTTTCGGGATACATATATGTCAAAATTAAAGGACGACAGTACGGCTGTTGTCTGGGGAGAGATCGAAAAAATCGAGAAGACAGAATATGGCAATCGTCTTCTTCTTACTGACTGTTATGTCAGTCTATCGGAAGCAGCCATTCCCTGTAATAAGGTGATGGTATATACTTCCTCCGACCTGTTTCGTGTGGGTCAAATTCAGCAGATAAAAGGACAACTTCACTTTTTTGAGGGTGCACGTAACGAAGGAAACTTTGATGCACATGTATTTTATCAGAGTCAGAAAATAGATTTCTGCTTATATGAATCGGAATCTGTTTTATTGGATTCCAATGAGAATGTGGTAAGAAATTGGGTATTGGCATTAAAGATGAAGCTGGAAGAAGTTTATAAAAATATATTGGATGAAGATACTGCGGGCTTTTATGCAGGGATGATATTGGGAGATAAATCTCTTTTATCAGAACGTACAAAAGATTTATTTGCAGCAGGCGGAATATCACATGTTCTTGCAATCTCCGGACTCCATATGTCGATGATTGGACGCAGGTGTTACCAGATGCTTCGAAAACGACGAGTGGGATTTCTTGTGTCTGGGGTGTTCGCAGGTATTTTACTGATGGCATACTGCTATATGGTTGGCAGTGGAACTTCGGCAGTTCGTGCAGTAGGGATGATGCTTTTGTACTTTTTGGCACAGTATTGGGGTCGAAGCTATGATATGTTAAATGCACTTGGTGCAGTAGTTATCTATCTGCTTTGGGAAAATCCGTTTTTGATCGAATATTCGGGATTTCAATTTTCAATTACAGCATTGATTGGCGTTGGATTTGTAGGGACAATATTATCGAAAGTGCATGCAGAAACAGAAGATGAGAGCATGGAAGAAAAAGCAGAGCCAGCGAAGAAAGGCAGGTCTTGGCATGTGGTTATACGTAAATGGTATTCGAATTGGATATCGAGTCTGTGGATGAGCATGGGGATTACACTCAGTACCCTGCCGATTACGGCCAATTGTTATTATGAAATTCCCTTATATTCGCCATTGGTAAATAGTTTGGTTTTGCCTATGTTATCACCTATCTTTTTATTGGCTTTAGTTGGAGCTTTTCTTGGCTGTGTATTTCCTTTTGTTGGAAGTATTGTTTTAATGCCGTGTGAATGGCTGTTTTCTTTTTATGAATTTGTATGTGAATTTGTAAAAGAATTGCCGTTTGGGTGTGTGATTACAGGAAAAACCAGCTTGGAATTGATAGTGGCATATTACGTGGTATTACTGTTGGGGTGTTTGTGGATTGGCAGACAAAACCATATTGCATCGGTGGATGCAGGCCGGCAGATACATATGGATATAAAACAAAAAGAGCATGAAAATTTTGGGATTTTTATGCAGATGATTTTAAAAAAGATGACATTATGTGTTGTTTGTTTTGGAATGATTTTATGGCCGAAAACATTCGAATCCGAAATCGTTTTTCTGGATGTAGGACAAGGGGATGGCATTTACATAGGTGCAGAAGATGGTACAACTTATTTTATTGATGGCGGCAGTAGTGATGTGAAAGAGGTTGGTATCTATCGTATTTTCCCATTTTTAAAAGCGCATGGTGTAAGTCATATCGATTATTGGTTTGTAAGCCATGCGGATTCTGATCACATATCCGGATTATTAGAAGTGATGGAGGCAGGGTATGAAATCCACCATATTGTGCTTTCGGATAAGATGCCGGAGGATGAGAAGAAAGAGGTCTTATTATCTACAGCCAGAGAACAGGGGATATCTGTTTTGTATATGAAAGCAGGTGATCAAATTGCTTCGTCGCACATACGAATACGATGTTTATATCCATGGATGGAGGCAGACGATAAAAATGAACAATCTATGGTGTTGCTGGTGGACTTTTTGAATGAAGAGGGGGATAGTAATTTTTGTGCATTGTTTACAGGGGATATCTCTTCTACTGCAGAAAGGAAACTTATAAAAGACGGGGTGTTAGAAGACATAGAATTATATAAAGCTGCACATCATGGTTCGAAATATTCAAATTCTAAGGAACTGTTGGAAATAATTCGGACTGAATATAGTGTAATTTCTTGTGGAAGAGATAATTCTTATGGGCATCCAGCAGAAGAAGTGATAGATCGGATGAAAGAACAGAATATAGAAATTTTGTACACAATGGAAAGCGGGCAGATTACATTCAAAGTTGAAGATTGCACGAACTTCATTTCTTTGGTAAAATAGCACCATGAAAACGATAGATATGGATATAAAAAACGGACAATTAAAACACATATACCTTTTGTATGGGGATGAGAGATATCTTATCCGTCAGTATAGAGACAAGCTGAAAAAAGCCATTGTTGCTCCTGATGATACCATGAACATTGCCTCTTATGAAGGGGGAGATGTAGATGTCAAGGATCTGATGATTGCGGCAGATACCATGCCTTTTTTTGCAGAACGTCGTCTGATTCTGGTACAGGACAGCAAATTATTTAAGAAAAATACCGATGTGTTGGCAGAATATTTTGAGCATATTCCGGAGACAACATATTTTGTATTTGTTGAGGATGAAGTCGAAGAGAAGACGAAGCTTTTTAAAGCAGCACATAAAATTGGCAGTGCCGTGAAATTTACTACACCAAAAGAAGAGATTCTGCAAAAATGGATTGTCGGACGAATTGCCAAAGAGGGAAAAGACATTACACAGGCTGCGTATCAGAGTTTTATTCACAAAACAGGTACGGATATGGAGAATAT
Organism: uncultured Lachnobacterium sp.; assembly: GCA_964449855.1. Classification (GTDB taxonomy): domain Bacteria; phylum Bacillota; class Clostridia; order Lachnospirales; family Lachnospiraceae; genus Roseburia. The sequence continues at coordinate 3,149 of CAYVGA010000052.1, read as the reverse complement.
CGAAAAAGAATTGGAAAAGCTGCTCTGTTATACAATGGACAAAAAAGCCATTGAAGCTGTAGATGTGGAAGCGGTGACAACCGAGCAGATTTCAAGCAAAATTTACGAATTGGTAAACATCATTTCGAATCACCAGCAGAAACAGGCACTTGATATGTTTTATGATCTGTTGTCACAAAAAGAAAAGCCATCGTATATTTTATATAGTCTGACAAAACATTTTGAAACTTTACTAACCATAAAGATTATGAGTAGTCAGGGATTTCAGACGAAAGAAATGGAGGATCGGACAGGGCGAAAGGAATGGATGATTCGCAGGTATCAGGGACAGGCAAGAGCGTTTTCTATCGAGGTATTGAAAAAAGCAGTGCAGGATGGTGTTGAATATGAAACTGCAATAAAGACAGGACATATAGAAGAGCAGTTGGCAGTAGAGTTATTTATAATTGAATACAGTAAGAAATAAAAGAAAACCCATCAGATGACGGCCTGATGGGTGTATTTTTAAGGGTGATAAATTGTTTGTATATGCTGTGATTAAGCGATTCCGTTTACAAGTTTTGCTAAACGAGAAACTTTTCTAGCAGCATTGTTTTTGTGATAAACACCTTTTGAAGCAGCAGCTTCGATAACAGCAGTAGCGTTCTTTAATGCTTCTACAGCAACTGCTTTATCATTAGCAGCAACAGCAGCTTCTACTTTCTTTGTAGCTGTCTTAACTTCAGATCTGATAGATTTATTTCTTGCTGTTTTTGTAGCAGCAACTAAGATTCTTTTCTTTGCAGATTTAATGTTAGCCAATTTGTACACCTCCGAAATTTTAACTGTAAATTATGAATATTGTGGTATTTGTTATAACGAAACTGACACGGACGTTTCATCACAACGTACTAAAATATAATATGTCAAGTACGTCCACTTGTCAATATCTTTTTTGAAAAAAGATAGGAAATTTTTGGAATAAGTAAGATGTATAGCGCATATAATTCCAACTAGGAGGTGTTGGAATGCGGAAATTACTTCTTGTAATGGTATGTTGTATGGTAGTTTGTGGTTTTGCATATCGTTTTGGAGATACAAAATGGGAGGACGCAAAAATAACGGCAATGGAAAATTTGTATCAGGGTATTTCTGAGATGATGCTGCCACAAATTCATTTGTATCAATATGACAATAAAATCCTTTTGTACCATGATGTAGAGCAGGTGCTTACGCCGGTTGTGTCTAGTTTTCGTAGCAGTGCATCCCGTACATCCGGTTATCAGGAAATGGAAAGTCAGAATATAGAAGGAAATGCAGCGGAGACAGAGCAATCTGGAAATCAAGAACATGCAGATACCCAATCAGAGGATGCAAATCAAGTTGGACAAGGCGATACCGCAGAAAGTCAGACTACTGAAGAATCGGATGGTATAGAGGATGCTCCTGCAACGGAGGAAACGGTTGCACAGCCACAGACAGATGCAGGGATACAGCTTGTAAAAAAGCAGGAAATTAATCGTATCAAGCTGCAGGATTTTGATTATCTGCGTCAGAAGTTTTATCAGGTGGATAACACGACAAGTATTGGAAGCAGCCAGTTGGATGTTACAAAATTATTGGGAAAAGATATGGGACTTTCCGAATTTGCAGATGGTCCCCAGATTTTGATTTATCATACACATTCGCAGGAAGGATATGCAGATTCCAAACAGGGGGATGCGAATACATCTGTGCTCGCTTTAGGGGCAGAGCTTTCGCGATTATTAACAGAAAAATATGGAATACAGGTACTTCATCATACCGGACAGTATGATGTGCCGGATCATGCAAAAGCATATGCCAAGGCATTGCCGGATTTGGAACAGATTTTGCGAGAAAATCCCTCCATTGAGGTTGTGATAGATCTGCATCGTGATGGAGTACCTGCGACGACACATTTGGTTACGGAAATAAATGGAAAACCGACGGCGCAGATTATGTTTTTTAATGGTTTGAGCAGAACAACGACACAGGGTGATTTATCTTATTTACCCAATCCGTACATAGAAGACAATTTGGCATTTTCTTTTCAGGCACAATTGGCGGCTGCGGAATATTATCCCGGATTTACGAGAAAGATATATTTAAAAGGATATCGTTACAATATGCATTTGCTTGCAAAATGCATGCTGGTAGAAGTGGGAGCACAGACGAATACATTTGCCGAGGCAAAAAATGCGATGGAGCCGTTGGCGGATATATTGGCGATGGTTCTAAAGAAAGGGTAGAAATGTGTGTAAATCCCTCGACGAATTTTAGAAAGTGATTTATAATAAAAGTATATATTTGATAAAAAGCAACTGTTCAGTGCAGCTCAAAACACATGCTGTTTTGAGCGTGAGAAAGTGATTTAGGAGTGAGCAAACCCATCAGCGAAGCTGATTTCTCATGGGGTTACGATAAAAATAATAGGGGGTACAAATAAATGATTGATTATGCAGAAGGAAGTGGAAAACAGTATCATACCGGTGTGGGACCAGACGATATCGGAAAATATGTTATTATGCCGGGAGATCCAAAACGTTGTGCAAAGATAGCAGAACATTTTGATAATGCTGTATTGGTAGCAGACAGCAGAGAATATGTGACTTATACAGGTACATTGGATGGTGTAAAGGTGAGTGTAACTTCTACAGGTATCGGCGGACCATCTGCAGCCATTGCTATTGATGAACTGGCAAAATGTGGAGCACATACCTTTATCCGTGTAGGAACTTGTGGCGGTATGCAGGAACAGGTTATGAGTGGTGATGTTGTAATTGCAAATGGAGCAATTCGTATGGAAGGAACATCGAGAGAATTTGCACCTATTGAATATCCGGCCGTAGCAGATTTTGATGTAACAAATGCATTGGTAGCTTCTGCCAGAGAACAGAAGATTCCTCACCATGTAGGTGTGGCACAGTGTAAAGATAGTTTCTTTGGACAGCATGAGCCGGAAATTATGCCGGTAAGTTATGAATTAGAAAATAAATGGCAGGCTTGGATTCGCATGGGATGTCTTGCATCCGAAATGGAATCCGCAGCACTTTTCATCGCGGGAAGTTTCCTTCGTGTAAGAGTAGGCTCTTGTTTCCTTGTAGTAGCAAATCAGGAAAGAGCAAAACTCGGCCTTCCAAATCCACAGG
>CAYVGA010000051.1:8002-14737 GCA_964449855.1 uncultured Lachnobacterium sp. | reverse complement strand
TATACCATCAGTGTCTTTGTGCGCTCCTTATTTACAGTCCAAATGGAAGTTGTAAAATGAGCCACTGTATTCTCACGAGTTAAGCAATTATCGTTTGCCTGCATAAATTGAAGCATCTGTTCTTTATCGTTTTGCTCTTGTTCATTGGTCGGTGTGTAGTTTTTTATCTGTTCAAATAATCTCATCATTTTATAATGCTTCACCCCTATGCACCATAATTCCTTTCATATACTCCGATTCATTGTGTGTTCGATACACAATCGCAGACACCACAATCAGCATAATCGGAGAAAGCTTCGTCTTTTTTACTTTCTTATATCCAAACATAACCTTAAAAAATGTCAAAAACAAATCCTCTACTATGTTCATCCACAAATCATCCCTCCTAATATCTTTTCTCTTATCCTGCAGCTAAGTACATGTCAGCTTTTGCTTTCACGTCCTATTTCTCATCTCTATGTATCGATTTTTCTATAGAAAAACCTTCTGGATATCGTTTCTTCAGCTTCTCAATATTCTGCACCAGCACATCTTCCAGCTCTACATCCAAAACGGTTGCTATCTCAGCCATATACCAAGCTACATCCCCCAGCTCTTTAATGATTTTCTCTTTATCTAATTCATGTCCCTGCGCCAAATGTTTTTTCACAATGTCGATTACTTCACCGGATTCTCCACAAAGTCCCATCACGCCATTGATTAAAATGTCCTTTCTGTCCAAATCCGGATTTAATGTTGTCATTGCTAATTTCTGGTATTCATTAATTGTCATTTTTCACTCTTTCTATTTGTTTTATTCAAAACCGCTTTACGTGTTCTCTCCACGCCAATCATCAGAGTGATTGGCGTGGGTCTGAAAAGTAACTTTATTTCTTCATCTCCATATATGGCAGCACTGCAAATCCATTTTTTTCATATACATGAAGGGCTCTTTCGTTTTCCGCTTCCACTTCCAAACGGAAAATGCAGTCTGTATATGTCTTTTCCAGATATTTAAAAAACATACTTCCAATCCCCAAACCTCTATATTCCGGCTTTAAATACAGGTCTTCAATCCAAATACATGGCTTTCCAAACTCCGTCGAAAAGCTCTTGGCTATCATTCCATACCCCTGAATTTCAGCACCATCTTCAAAAATAAATCCTTCCAAATACGGACTATCATTTACACAATTTTCAATATCTGCTTCAAAAATTTCTTTCGAGCCATTGCTCAAAACCGCTGGTGATGCATAAAATACACGCATCATATCCATGACAATACCTTTATCTTCTTTTGTCATTGTTCGAATCGTAGTTTTCACGTTTTCCTCCTGTCGACACTTGAACCATTTCAATTATTGATACTTTTACAGGGTCTACCGCACTAAATGAAACGTCAACAAGATATAGATTTACTATGCAATAATTTTTTATATCTTGTATGAAATTTGCTTATTGCAACATCCCCTGTAAAAAATAATTACCAATTTATTTTACTATCACACCATCCCAATTCAAGCCAAATCCATAATCATATACATTTCCTATGCTATCGGTAAATGGCTCTAAATCAAATGGCTTGTCTTCACAATGTTTTTCCACCGTTTCCATATCCTTTGGCAACTGAATTGGCAATCTTCCCTGTGGTTCTGCCATGCCTTTAATCATCTGCAATAACGCTTCATGCTGTACGCCAAAATCCACCAGAATCGCATCTGCATAAGGTTCTACTTCTGCCATGACCATTGCATGATGCATACGCATACAAACAATTACCGGTTTATCTTTCAGCACTTCTTTTGCATGTATGATATTATCCAAATCGGATTCATTTCTAGCAGTTCCAATTTTTCCGGCATAACTTCTGTTTGCTGATGCCTCTCGGAAATCACCACCCGCAATACTTTCTTTTCTCGCATGCACTGCTTCATAAGGACGATACTGCAAAGAGATTGGCAGATAACCATTGCCACCAGCTTCTACATCCTTTTCACTATAACACTCGGACATTGGACTATCTGCAAAAATAATTGCTGCATCTGCGTCTTCCAAACTATCTGTCCATTCAAAATACTGTGAAATAATTTCTTTCGAAGAACCTGCAAATTCTTTTTCTGGTTCATCCATACGGAAAAAGGTTTTTCCTGCCAAAATTTTACGGTTTGGTACATATACCTTTACTTTTTCTTTTATTGGAAGCACACCATTATTTTTCAACATAACTATGGATTTTAACTGTGCCTCAAATCCCTTTTCGCAAAATTCTTCACATCCTGCAACCTGTTTACTAACTTCTGAATCCAAATACGCATTGTCATATAATCCACATAAAAAGATATTTTTCAAAAGACGTTTTGCAGACTGCTCAAAACGCTTTCTCATAACCTCTTCGCCATGTTTTTCACAGCCGATACGATACGCCTCTAAAATCGGTTTGATATCAGAATTTCCGCCAAACTGATCTACGCCATTTTCAATAATAAGTAAATGCCGTTCTGCTTCTGTGAGATCTTCTACCCCAAAACAACGACTTCCAAACGCACCGACCTGTTCATCAGGATCACCCGTAATGCCCCAATCCGTACAAACAACACCTTCGTATCCATATTTTTCTCTCAGTAAATCATGAATCAAATAATGGCTATAAGAATTTCCAACATTCTTTCCATCCTTTTTATCCATATCCCAGGAAACCGAATAATATGGCATAATGGATGCAGCTGATTTTGTAGGACCATCTAACTGAAATGCACCTTCTATAAATGGTTTCAAATGTGCATCAAAACTCGCTCCTGGATAAACTGCATATTTTCCATATGCATAATGTGCATCTCGTCCTGCTTCACAAGGACCTCCACCCGGCCAATGTTTTGCCATCGCACATACACTATCTGCTCCCCATCCATTTTCACTTTCTTTTGTTGTCTGCAATCCGTCACAATATGCTTTTGCAAATGCTGTTACAAGTTCCGGATTACAACCAAAGGTATCCTCGAATCGCATCCACCTAGGTTCTGTTCCCAAATCAATCTGTGGTGACAGCGCAGTCGCTATACCAAGTGCACGATATTCTGTTGCGACAGTTTCTGCATAGGCACGACATACCTCTGGATCAAATGTAGAAGCAAGCCCTAAGCCTTCCGGCCACTTGGAGACTTCATTTGCCTGCGATTTAAATTCCACTGCCGCTTTCCCTGCTCCATGTCTTGGGTCACTGGAAATATTAACTGGAATACCATGTGGTAATGTTTCCACATACGCCTGCATCTGATTGCTCCATTTTGCAGCAGTTTCTGCATCACAAATACCTGCAATTAAAATATGACGAATATGATCCTCTGTTAAGATCTTCTGCTGCTGATCCGTTAAATCCCACGCCTTTTTTCCACTCTCTTCCAATGATTTTCCATCATAAGTACCCACAAATGGGCCAAAGCAAACCGCTGGTAACATCTGATGCGGCGAATACATCATAAGTCCTGCAATTTCTTCCACACTAAGTCTTCCTGCCAAATCCGCAGCTCTTGTCTCTGCATCCAAACGCCAATCCGCATAAGGAACTAATTCCTTTGTTCCTTCGAAATCTTTAAATATATATCCATCTACTTCCACAATTGGACAAGATGATACTCCGATTATTTTTCCGTTCTCATTATGGTATAAGGTATATCCATCTTTCTTTTCTACTTGATATGCCATGTTTTGTTCCCCCTTATTGTCATGTAGTTATCTTGATTTATCACAAAATCGTCCTTATTTTCTCAACGACATGTTTCCATTATTTTTCACCGACCAACTTATATTTCACTTCTTCCCAATCTTCAACTTCTTTTTCATAAGTTCGAATACCATTACTACCTGCAAACTCCATGCCAATATTCTGCATCACTTTCTGCGAAGCAATATTTCTCGCATCACAATATGCCACAATCTCTGTTCTTTTCCATTCTGTTCTCAAATATTCTACCATCAATTTTGCAGCCTGGGAAGCATATCTATTTCCCCAATAACGCTTATCTATAAGCCATCCGATATCTGCCTCTTTTTCCGAAAGATACGCAAACACCTCTCCAATATGCTGGTTGTCCAAAACTACCGCAAATGACAAATATTCCGGCTGTTCCTTTTCATACTCTTGGATACATTTTACGAGAAACTCCCTTGTTTCCTCTATCGTTTTATGCGGCACCATCAGCATGTAGTGCGTATTTTCAAAATCAGACGAGTAGGCAAAGGTGCTTTCTGTATCGTCTAATGTAAATTTTCTAATTATAATCATTGTCTTTTATCCTTTCAAAATTCCCTCAACCAGCATCCTATTTTCGCACACGAAGTTTACATGAAATCCCTTTCACCAGCACATTAGGTCTATATGAAATTTCCTTTTTCCTAGACCTAAAATACTTAAAATATTCTCCTCATTTTCATCTCATTAGGTCTATACAGAAAAATGTAACTCTCCAGGGAAAGGAAAAGTGCGATTTCCTTTCCCTAGAGCTAAACCTTCTTCCACATAGACCTAATCGTATAAAAAATCACCTTAATTCTACCCTTTTGAGGGTTGTTTTAGGTCTTTCTATCAGGCAATCTGTGTATAGACCTAAAATAACAAAACCGTTGAACAATTTTATAGATTTTTCGTAATTATTCAGTACCTTCATAGTTACGATTCGCAAACTCTTCGCGCGCAAGCGGTGTTGCAAAGCAACTAGTTTCCTCTCCGCGAGCTGTGCCTCCTCAGCGGAGCATTTTTTGTTTCATAGGAAAGACACAAAAACTTTAGCACTTCAATGTATCAAGGTCTTTCCTATGAAATCAAAAATCAGCTTCGCTGATGGGTTTGCTCACACATGAATCATGTTCTTACGCTCAAAACAGCAAGTGTTTTGAGCTGTCCTGAATAGTTATAAAGTTTACTTAGTACAAATTATACATTTCCCAATAATTTATATAACAGTCCCTCTTCTTTCTGCTCCGGCACCGCATGAAAAATATCTATCTTCTCCCTATCTGCACTCCTATCCGAAAACGCAGGATATAAGAACCCAAATACAGGTGCATCCGGCTCATACTCTGCCTTCAATGGGCTAATAGTACAAACAATAAAATCATAGACCTCTTCCGACTCCCACTGGCTCTCCTTGTCCTTGCCCTTTAAGGGAATATCATACACTCCATGAAATACATAAATTGCAAACTCATGATCTACCACATAACCATCTGCCATCTGCTCATAAAAAACATCCATAAGTGCATCATTTTTCAAGCCACATTGCTGTATCGCCTGAATGAGCTGAAACATACTATCTTTCCCTTTCGCTGTGATTGGGAACTCATATTCTTTTAATTGCACATTCGTTTTAGAAAATGGAATCGCCTTGGCAATCCCAAGATTTTGCTTCTTTTCCGCTGGTGATAATTTTCCAAAATGAATATTGAAACTATCGTCCCATTCTCCCATATCATTTACATAAGCACCTGCAATTCTGTCAAAACAGGTACGCTCCGGTGTCATACGTCTCGTAAGCTCCAGCATATCTTCTCTATTAATCATATCTGCTCCTTCAAACAATGTAGTACTCCATCCTCTGTCATAGAAAAAGAAATTTCAAACCTATTTATCTTTTCCTGTGCCATCGTTAAATTACGAAATTTTGCATTCTCCATCTCTGAAACAAAAGATGTATCATATCCCATGCTTTGGCAAATATGCATTACCATTTCATATGTACTCTTATCATTAGGCGCGCCAAAATTATAGATACCACCTGGCAATTCCAAGGCTGCCTCTATATTTCGTACAACTTCCCACACATCCGTAATCCCTCTTTTATCCTTTACAGAAAAGACCACTTCTTTTTCCTCAAACAAACAAGCACGTAACTGTTTGATAAAATCCATTCTTTTTTCATCTTTGGCATCATACATCCATGACAAACGAAGATGAACACTTTTCTCATAAATAGCTAAACAGGACTTTTCCGCATATGCTTTCCCTTTTCCATACACATTTGTAACACATAATACATCTTCTTCCCGATTTGGTCTATCTTCTGTACTTCCACAATATACTTGATCCGAACTACAACAAATGCATTTCGCAGAAAGTTCTTTTGCTGCTTTCACAATATTTTCCGTTCCGATTACATTCATCTGCCAAGAAAGTTCTGGCTCTCTTTCACATCTCCCTACATCCGATATCGCAGCACAATGAATCACAATATCCGGTCTGTGTTCATCAAAATATCGTTTCACACTACACGCATCTGCAATATCCATTTCACTATGACTTGGTGCTAAAACTTCATATTTATCTCTATAATACTGTGTTATTCTACTCCCTAAAAATCCGGAAGCACCTGTAATTAACATCTTTTTCTTCATTCTGTTATCTCTCCACAAATACTCTCATGACCCATTCATCCACACCATTCTCTACAAAACCTAAACTTTTCAAAAAATGAATAAAATCTTCTTTCTCCCTATGTATCTTATACTTCAATTAACACTTTGTCCCCTGCCCATAGCATGTTAATTTGCCGATTTCTATTTCTAACATGCTCCAAATAGATACACTTTACAAAAAAAGCATGTTGAATTTCATTTTATCATTTTTAACATGCTATTTTGTTCACTCATTTTGTTTAAAAGCATGTCAATATTACTTTTTTCATAATTAACATGCTTTTTTATTCATACATTTCGTTTAAAAGCATGTCAATATTGCTTTTTTCATAATTAACATGCTTTTTT
>CAYVGA010000051.1:5121-7902 GCA_964449855.1 uncultured Lachnobacterium sp. | reverse complement strand
CATTTCGTTTAAAAGCATGTCAATATTGCTTTTTTCATAATTAACATGCTTTTTTATTCATACATTTCGTTTAAAAGCATGTCAATATTGCTTTTTTCATAATTAACATGCTTTTTTTATTATATTGTTTACAATGTAAGCATGTCAAAATTGTTTTTTTGCGATTCAACATGCTATTTATCTAAAACTCGTCCTCAACAAGCATGTTATTTTTAAAATTTTAACTTCTGACATGCTTTCCTCTAACATTTTATTGAAAAACAGCATGTTATTTTGTAAATATTGATTTTGAACATGCTTTAGAGAATCTAGTTCATTCTATCTCTAATCTTTTTTGCTATTTCAGTATTTACATTTTCTCCATAAGTCCAACCAAAACCATCATCCACCTAAATACTCCGCCACGAACGTATCTACATCAGAAAATCGTTTCACACTTATTCCGGCTTTCTCATACACCTCTTCATACTTCCTTAAATACTTATCATAAATTCCAACATTCTCCTCTAAGCAATCCGGATTATACTCTTCCATAATATTGTAATCTCCTATCTCAACTTCCGATGCAATCTCGGACAACATAAACTGTAAGCTGCACATACTCATATAGGATGCAAAAACATGATGATTACTTGCTGCTTCTTCTACTTTATTTCTCCAATTTGAATACATTTCCTCATACGTACCAGAGAGGCTCTCCGTAGGCTCTTGCTTTTGCATCTCTTGTCGCACATGATTTTCCACATATAAAAGAAGACTCTTTAGCAAACCCCTTAGTTCCACAACATCCTTACTTGCAGATACCTTCTTGATGTTTTCCAAAAAACTTTCTTCTAGTGGCAGATTTGCTAATTCTTCAAATGTTCTTTTCACACCACGCTTAAAATATTCTCCATGAAAAAGCATAACAGCATCTAACAAGTAATAAATTACCCCAAACGCATCCATTCGGACTTGACCTAACGCCTCGTGCAGATGTGCATTTGCATATGATATCTTTGCCTTATCAACCAATTCATTCACTCTTGAAAAGCGTTCCTCCGACTCTAAAAACAGCTTTGTCTGTTCTCTTAATTTACATAACTGTTCGTAAGCTTCCTGATTTTTTATGTACACAATCTTAGCATCCAATAATTTCGAAAGTTGAGCATGATGACATGCTGCATCATAGTATAAGCCATCCCAATTCGTACAATATATATCGTAGCCAATTTTAGAATCGTTTAAAATAAAGCCTGTCCCTAATTGCCATCCTTCATCATCCTGAATCAATATGAGTAAATCCAAATCTGATTTTTCATATTCCTCTCCGATAGCAACAGAGCCATATATCCCAATAAGAGCCAAAGAAGCCGGACATACATTTTTTGCTTTTTCTATTACAGCATCTATTATTTTTTGATTCACTATGTTCATAGACCAATACCTCCAAATTTTTATCTTCCTTACACTACTATTAAATCATACATTCGCGTTATTTCCCCCAAAAGTATCCTTCAGTAAATCTTCCATTATTTATTTTAAATCAAATACTTTTTCTACCAACAAAAAAGTTTCTTGAATTGTTCTTTTGTCGTCCCTTAAAATCACATGAAAACCTGAATTTAGAAAATTATTATATATTTCTTGCGAATTAACACGCTTTAAACATTCTCGAAAATTTTCCATTGCTTCGACAGGATTTTCTTCATTTAATAACAGCTTATATAAAAACTGCTTCTCTCTATCCGGACGTTCGAAAAATCTATTGACCGATATCTCCGGTTCTGCAAGCATAATCAAAACATGTTCTTTGTCCGATATTTCCCATAACATTTCGATTGGAATGTTTGTATCTACAAATACACGCTTATTTGTCTTGGATAGTTTTTCAAGAATCTGCAACTCTAAAATCGCACATTCTTTGGTAACCGCTTTAATCCAAGCCTCATATTCATCGGGAGTTTTCCTAATGAAATCTCTCCAATCTTTCAAATCCCTTGTATATGTCAATGCAGGAAATTCACTGCTATCCAACTCTGAAAGTTTTTCGTCATGATAATTTTCTTCGCATAAAATTCCATTGTATTTTTCCGCCAGCATTTTGAGCATCGTTGATTTACCTGCATAAGCTGTGCCGTTAATAAAATATACATTTCTAAGCATTTAATCTGTCCTCTCCGGATCTCCAATTTCTTCATTTCCCAAATACACACGATACACTTTACCCTCATGCAGATTCATAATCTGTCTTCGTAACTTCGAAGGATACAAAGGAGTTGTATTTAAGGTCTTAATGTCCAACCAATCATATCCAACTTGATTGGTATCACTTTGCAAAGCAACATTTTCAATTTCACCTTTATACTCGCATAAAAAGACAAGGTCAACCCGATGAAAGTTTTCCCCATGCACTCCTTCGATGACAAATGCCAAATCCTTTACCTCTACCCGTAATCCCATTTCTTCTGCCACTTCTCTACAAACAGCTTCCGGGAGAAGTTCCTCTACATCCTGTCCACCACCAGGCATGATATACCATTCTTCTTTTCCATCGCTGATTTTTATTGCCAGCATTTTATCATCTTTTATAATTAACGCTTTTGCGGCATTTCTTATCCTTCGCTCCACAGTATTTTACCTCTTAACCAATTTGAACTTTCACGGTAACTATTCAGCACAGCTCAAAACACTTGCTGTTTTGAGGGTAAGAATATGATTCAGGTGTGAGCAACCCCATCAGCGAAGCTGATTTTTCATGGGTTTGCGAATAGTAATTATTCAGCTACTGAATAATTACCT
>CAYVGA010000051.1:0-5021 GCA_964449855.1 uncultured Lachnobacterium sp. | reverse complement strand
GCTGATTTTTCATGGGTTTGCGAATAGTAATTATTCAGCTACTGAATAATTACCTTTCACGTTATATTCGCTTTACAAATGATACATATTCCTTCAATTCATAAAATCCATTTTTTTGATAAAAACCATATGCAGGAACATTATTCTCCGTCTGCAAAAAGATTTGTACCAAACCTATTTCTTTTATCTCTTTTTCGATTTCTTTTAAAAAGCAACTTCCAATACCATTCCCCTGCTTGTCCGTCCGTATGCACAACTCATCAATACAATATTCTGTACCTGAATACCAAGCCTGATATGTCCCATAGAAACACCAATCAATTTTTCATCTTCAAACAATCCAAACTTTCATAATAATTGATAATCATTTCCGCCCCACCTTTATTCCCAGGTGCTTCCCCTATCAATCTCTGAACCTCTGCAATGTTGCCTTTCATATTAGCATCAAAAAGCACCGACAAGACAAACTCTTTTATTGTATCTTCATTGACATCGGAATACTCCAATCGTTTCCCTACACCAAGTTTTTCTATACACCGTGCATTTACTGGTTGATCTGATACAAACGGTATAACAACCATTGGAGTACCATAAACAAGAGCTTCCGAAACACTATTCATACCACCATGTGTAACAAATACATCTGCTATTTTTAACACTTCCAACTGTGGTACGGAATTGTAAATATGTATATTTGATGGTACATTTTTTAATTTTCTAATATCAAACTTCTTACCAACAGAAATAATCACATCCATATCTTCATCACGAAATGCTTCTATGCACTTTCGAAAGAACGATTCTGCTCCCTTGATCACAGTTCCCAACGAAATATATACAACAGGATTTTTGCCTTTTACAAAATCAAATCCATCCTCTTTTCTCTCATATATGGATGGACCCAGGAATTTATATTGCTCCTCTGAAAATTCTGCTTCATAAGGTTGATACTCACGAAGTGTATATACCAGATTCAACTTTGGAGGATTATAAATGATTTCATCAAGCCAGTTATCTGTTTTCATGGAAATACCTTTAGCTATATCTTTCGTAAATGCTCTTGCAATCCATTTGTACTTAAAAATAGATAATGGTCCCTTTGGAGTAATAAATTCCTTCATTAACTTTTCGTTTGTAACCGGTGCCGTAAAAATCCTTGCCACAGGTTTATTATACTTTTCAGCAAGATGCTTTCCTAAAAAGAAAAACTGCTCATAGATGATAAAATCAAACTTCTCTACAATACTTTCTGCCACAGCATAAGCATTTTTTATCTGCTCTGAAAGTTGTCTGTGGTTCTCATATCCATAAAACTCTGCCCCACTTTCTTTGACCTTTGCTTCCCAATCAAAAGGCATGAGATATGTTACTTCACATCCCTGTTTTATCAATTCCTGAACAAGACCAATGGTAGGTACTACATGACCATAATATGGCAAATTTATAAAAAGTATTTTCATGGTGTACCTCCTACAGAATTTATCAAATATTCCTCTGAAAAAACACAAAATTCCTGATAAATTTCGTCAATCCCCATTTTTATTAACTGTTCAAAACGAAACTTACCACAAAGGTATTGCACAAATTTTGCTCCAAGAAAATATCCCACATCCGATTTTCCGCAATAATTTACCCAATCCCCGAAATACCTTTGATTAAATCTTGTCATGGTTGGCAAATCAGCAGAAAAATCTGCTAACATTTGCTGAAAAGATTTATCACACCAATTCAACCAGCCATTTTTGTTTTGATGATAGTAATTAAGGTCACCAACTAAAACCTGCTCGAAATACATTGCGATACCTTCTGTAAATAACTGCCAAACAAAATTTCGGCTATTTACGTCACTCTGTTGATGAAATACACCATATTGATCGTGATATACGTGACCTAATTCGTGATAAATAAGCCCATACATAGAATCTTCATCCTGCCAATTCAATTCCAATATCTTCTCTATTCCTAACAATATTACATCTTGCCCATTGATATTAGTTACCCATCCTGCTGCATTACAAAGTCCAAGATATAAAACAATATCAACATCCAATTCATGCCCAAAACAATCCACGATTCTTTTATTCAGACCATTTGTAACCTTATGGAAAGAAGTCTGTAATATTTGCAAGGATACATGTCCATGAACCGCATTGATAATTGGCAAAATATCTTTTTCGTAAATATAGTTTCCACTGTCTAAATATTCCTTTAAATCACTCTTGAAAATATCGGCAGATTTACCGTAAATAGAATCCATATAGATTTCCCATTTTTCCATGTTGAATGTTCCGTTATCGAATAACGAATCTATTTGTGAAAGCGTATCTATTATTCTTATCATATTGACTCTCCTCGCTAATTAAAGTCCACCTCGGTGGACTTTTGCGAGAGGCGCATCGTGCTTTGCACGACACATTCTTCTGCACCTCTCTGCCAAGATAAAATTTGCCAAACTAAACAATTCATTCTAATTCGTTTTCTACTCTAGCTCCCACACCTTAATATCACGATGCGGGTTCGTTTTCGCAACACCAATTCGCACTACTTTTCCATCCATCGGTACAAACTGATTCTGCAACACTTCAAATGCCTGCTTCATCTGTTCTTTCGACAACTGCTTTCCAATCGTACAATGTGGAAGCCAGTGAAATAGCTGATAATTCGCTCGCAAAATTGTTTCCTCCATCTGCTCACATTCCTCCGTTAACCGTTCCACCAGCCGATGCAAATATTCACTTAGAACCGGCTGCACAAAAATCACCTGCGCGTCAAACGTCCCTACTGACACAAATTTAACGCCACCGACTTTTATCTGTTTCACCACTTCTTCCACACGTGCAAACAGTAAATCCTCATGCTTTGTCTCCACTGCTGCCACCGTTATGTGTGGTGGAACATGATTATCCAGCATAAACGTGTTGCCTGTTGCATTGGCAGCTTTTTTTATCAGACTACGCAGTCTTTTTTCTGTATTTTCATCAAAATAAATGGATATCAGGTACATATTGCATCCTTTCTTACTTCAACCTACCATAAGATTTTTCCTGCTACCAGCTATCAATAAAATAACTCCATGAATACGCATCTCGATCCCATACTCATTTCCTCATTCATGCACTATTTCTCTTGCAAGGTCAGCATTTGTATCTATACAAAAAATCCACAAGCGCCTTTTCAAAAAATACCCGAAGTCCATCCTCCACTGACGTACTCACTTCTTTTTCCTGCAAATCATAATAATATTTATCGCTCACAATATCCTTTGACAGCGAATCCAACGGAAAGCCCGCTACACGTTTTGGATGCGGTTTCGAAACTAACACAAATGGTTCCGTAGCCAGCGACATATCCATACTCGAATGCACATGATTTTCATCCAATATAAAACAGATGGCATTCCGATATCTTCCAATCAATTTTCCACCATGATTTTCTGCCAAAGCACCATAATAGGAAATCATTTCATCATCATTTAACTCTTTCCCATTTACTCGACGCACGTAAATCCCCGGCTGTCTTTCCTCTTCCAATCCATCAAAATATAACCCGCTATCACAAGAACACACAGGCATATGAAACGCATGGTAATAAGCTTCTGCCTTGATTTTTGCATTTTCCAATGGCGTTTTTCCGTCTTCATTTACCGTTGGAATTTCACAGTTCAAATCATTTAAACCAATCACTTCTATCCCCAATGCTTTTGTTGCTTCTTTCATTACATCCAATTTTGCTTGATTGGTTGTTCCGTATAAAATTCTCAACTTTATTTCTCCTTACATCTTATAATCATTGCACACAATACGATCTGCCTATAGTTCTTCCAAAATCTCTTTTCTCTTCTGTTCATATTCTTCATAAGTAATCAATGATTGGTCATACAAACTCTGCAATTTACGAAGACGTGTTTCCATATCCTCTTCTTTTACATCATAAGAATACGTATGATAGCCACCATGTCTTGTAACAGTCACATCACGTCCATCATCTTCGATATCAATCACATGACTATCAATCTGCTCATCTGTAAAACCATTTTTATAGTTCACATAAGTAATCCAACCTGCAACTGCCGTCCAAAAAATTCCAAACAAGCCAAATGTCGGAATTACAACAAATAAACCTATCAAACAAAAAATAATTCCAACTCCAAACCCTGCCTTTGATTGTCCTCTTCCCGGTCTAACATGAATTCTTTTTGCCATCGTCTGCCCTCCCATAACTTTTTAAGTCTATTTTCCAACTACAACACTTTCTAATTCTTCTTCCAATTGAATGCGGCGTTTCATTCTTTCATCACGCATATCCTTTAACAGATTAATCGTGCTC
Organism: uncultured Lachnobacterium sp.; assembly: GCA_964449855.1. Taxonomy (GTDB): domain Bacteria; phylum Bacillota; class Clostridia; order Lachnospirales; family Lachnospiraceae; genus Roseburia. The sequence continues at coordinate 695 of CAYVGA010000051.1, read as the reverse complement.
GTAATCTGAGTTCTCGTGTCCTCAGCCTGCACCTGTGAGTTTTCAATCTTCTCCTTAATATCCCAATCCGTAAAGATATTGTCAAAGAACCAATCTGCAAATTCCGAAAACTCATCCATTTCAATCTGAATATCACCATCAATACTTACATCCGCTAACTCTGTCTTAAAACAACGAAGTTCATTTCTCAAATCCTGAATCAAATCCCGTGCATTGTGAATATGCTCTTGCTTTTGTATGTCAATAAGGAAACTATCCATAAAGGTATCCCAGTCTGCTAAATCGTGTGCTTCTTCCAATTCCTTTACAATCTCATCCACCAAATCAAAAGCTTTATAACCTACATCCAATGCTTCTTCTAACTCTATAATTTCATGTGCGAGATTTTCCATATCCTTTTCCAGCAGCATTACTTCATTTGCACGATGCGAAGCTTCCTGCTTAATCGAATTCTTTTTCTGTTCCAAGAGATGCTCGTATTCTGCTTCGCAATCTGCAAGGTTGTTCAATTCATCCTCGCAACCTTTCAAATCCGACATAATTCCTTCCAAATCACGTTTTGCAGCATCATACTTCATCGCTGCCACATACGCCTCCTGACGTTCCTGTGAAAGTTTTTCTTCTTTTGTTCCAGCTAAAGTAAAGAACAATGCCTTAATCGTTTTTCCCTCTAATTTGTCTACATCCAACTGCTC
>CAYVGA010000050.1:0-14956 GCA_964449855.1 uncultured Lachnobacterium sp. | reverse complement strand
TGGTGAAGCATTAGCAGGAGACAAACATCAGGGCTTTGATGAACCAACTGTTACAGTGGTTGCAAATCAGGTCAAGAAATTGGTCGACAATGGAGTAGAAGTAGGTATTGTTATCGGAGGTGGAAATTTTTGGCGTGGACGTACCAGCAATACCATTGACAGAACAAAAGCAGACCAGATTGGTATGTTAGCTACCGTTATGAACTGTATCTATGTATCTGAAATTTTTCGTTCTGTAGGTATGAAAACAGCAGTTATGACTCCATTTGAATGTGGTTCCATGACAAAGCTTTTCTCAAAGGACAGAGCGAATAAATACTTTGGAAAAGGAATGGTATGTTTCTTTGCAGGTGGTACAGGACATCCTTATTTTTCAACAGATACAGCAACTGTTCTTCGCGCAATTGAAATCGAAGCAGAAGGTATTCTTCTTGCAAAAGCAATTGATGGCGTATATGACAGTGATCCAAAAGTAAATCCGGATGCAAAGAGATATGACGAAGTTTCCATTCAGGAAGTTATCGACAAGAAGCTTGCAGTTGTGGATTTAACAGCTTCCATCATGTGTATGGAAAACAAAATGCCTATGTATGTATTTGGATTAGGCGAAGAAGACTCAATTGTAAAAGCAATGAGCGGAAAATTTAACGGTACAGTAGTAACCGTATAATCAGGAGGAGAAAACCATGGATGCTAGATTAGCAATTTATGAAGAAAAAATGACAAAAACAATGCACAACCTTGAAGAAGAATTTGGTTCTATCCGTGCAGGCCGTGCAAATCCACACGTATTAGACAAACTACGTGTAGATTACTATGGTACACCATCACCAATTCAGAGTGTTGCGAACGTAAGTGTTCCAGAACCAAGAATGATTCAGATTCAGCCTTGGGAATCATCCCTTGTAAAAGCGATTGAAAAAGCAATCCTTACATCTGATATTGGTATTAATCCATCCAACGATGGTAGAATTATTCGTCTTGTATTCCCGGAATTAACCGAAGAAAGACGTAAAGAATTAGCAAAAGATGTTAAGAAAAAAGGTGAAAATGCAAAAGTTGCTATTCGTAACATCAGACGTGATGCAATCGATCATGTAAAGAAAATGGGCAAAACAGATGATATTTCTGAAGATGAAGTAAAAGATTTAGAAGACAGCATCCAGAAACTTACAGACAAATACGTTGCAAACGTAGACAAAGCTGTAGAAGCAAAAACAAAAGAAATTCTTACAGTTTAAGATGGACAGGGGTTGGATGACCAACCCCTTTTCTTCGTTTCATAGATTTGATTTATGGAGGTTTTGTACAATGAAAATACCACAACATGTAGCCATTATTTTAGATGGAAACGGCAGATGGGCAAAGAGTAAGGGCTTGCCACGTAACGCAGGACATACAGCCGGTGCTAAAAATGTAGAGACAATCTGCGAAGAAGCATACAAAATGGGGATTAAATACTTAACGTTGTACGCATTTTCTACAGAGAACTGGAGTCGTCCGGCATCGGAAGTAGATGCTCTTATGAAGTTGTTGGAGAATTATTTAAAGACCTGTTTGAAAACAGCTGATAAAAACAACATTCGTGTTCGTGTGATTGGCGAAATTGGAAGATTATCTGAAAAATTTCAGACTCGTATTCGTGAATTGGAGGAGGTTTCCAGTGTCAATACAGGGTTGAATCTGACGATTGCCATTAATTATGGCAGCCGTGACGAAATGGTACGTGCGATGAAACGTATGATGGAAGATCACGATGCAGGAAAACTTGCCATTGAAGATGTGACACCAGAATGTTTTTCCGGATATTTGGATACAAAGGATTTGCCGGATCCGGACCTTATGATTCGTACCAGCGGTGAACAGCGTTTGTCGAACTATTTATTATGGCAGCTGGCATATAGTGAATTTTATTTTGCACAGGTTCCATGGCCTGATTTTAATAAGAAAGAATTGGAACTGGCGATTGAAGCATATAATAAACGTGACCGTAGATTTGGCGGTTTATCAGAAGAGTAATAGTTGGAGAGTAATTGTTTAGTACAGCTCAAAACACTGGCGGTTTTGAGTGTAAGAACATGATGCGGGAGTGAGCAAACCAATCAGCGAAGCTGATTTTTCATTTCATAGGAAAGACCTTGATGCGTTGAAGTGCTAAAGTTCTTGTGCCTTTCCTATGAAATAAAAAGCGCTCCGCTGAGGATCGCACTGCGGCGGAGTGGAAAATGTCGATAAATCGACCCGCCGCAGGCGGAGAATCTCGCTTTGCGAGATTCTTTCTTGTGGGTTTGCGAATCGTAATTATGAAGGTACTGGATAATTATGTAGGAGGCATATATGTTTAAGACAAGATTATTGAGTGGAATCGTATTGGTGGTTCTTGCGCTGATTGTAATTATCAGTGGTGGCGTTGTGACATGGGGAGCACTTTTGGCGATTTCTCTGATTGGTATGTTTGAGTTGTACCGTGTATTTCAGTTGGAAAAAACGATATTGGCAATTGCTGCTTATGCGATGGCAGTGTTATTTTACTTAGACCAGTTGCTGTGGATTGTAGTCGAACCAATGATGCTGGTAATGTTGTTTTTGATTGTACTGATGTTTGTATATGTGTTTACATATCCAAAGTATGAAGCAAAAGATGTAATGGCGATTTTCTTTGGTATGTTTTATGTAGCAGTGATGTTATCGTATGTATTCCAGATTCGTATGCTGGATAATGGCTTGTATTTGGCATTCCTGATTTTTATTTGTTCCTGGGGATGCGATACCTGTGCATACTGTGTTGGGGTATTGTTTGGAAAACACAAAATGGCACCTGTGCTTAGTCCAAAGAAATCCATCGAAGGAGCAGTAGGAGGTGTAGTTGGTACAGCATTGCTTGCCGTGATTTATTGCTCTGTTTTTAAAGTACAGATGGGACTGGATACCAAAAGCATTGTAATTCTGGCGGTAATTTCAGCAATTGCAGGACTTATTTCCATGGTAGGTGACTTAACGGCATCGGCAATTAAACGTAATTATGACATCAAGGATTACGGAACATTGATTCCGGGGCATGGCGGTATTATGGATAGATTTGACAGTATGATGATTACTGCTCCGATTATATACTACCTAGCGGTGTCCTTTTTATAAAAGTACACGCTGGTAGTATGTATCGGAGTAGTAACGGGGATGTGCATCGCGTGGTATGGTAAATAATTGCTGCGCAATTCCATGCTCGCACAATGAATTTCGCAAGCGAAATTCCATCTTCACAGTGTATTGGGAAAGGAAAGTTTTATGAGAAAAGTAGCAGTACTTGGTTCTACGGGTTCCATTGGAACACAGACTTTAGATGTAGCAAGAGAGCAGGGAGATATTGAAATTGTAGCACTTTCTTGCGGAGGAAATACAAAATTAATGGAAGCACAGATGCGTGAATTCAAACCAAAGCTGGTTAGCGTTTGGTCAGAAGAGGATGCTGCTGCACTTCGTGATAGTACAAAGGATTTGAATATTCCGATTACAGCCGGAATGGATGGTTTGCTAGAGGTGGCAACACATCCGGATTCTGAAATTTTAGTAACAGCAATTGTGGGGATGCTTGGTATTCGTCCTACGATTGCAGCGATTGAGGCAGGAAAAAATATTGCATTGGCAAACAAAGAAACTTTGGTAACGGCAGGACATATTATTATGCCTTTGGCGAAAAAACACAATGTTTCTATTTTGCCGGTAGATAGTGAACATAGTGCAATTTTCCAGTCATTACAAGGAGAAACCGGGAATAAAATTAGTAAGATTCTTTTGACAGCATCCGGTGGTCCGTTCCGTGGCAGAAAACGCGAGGAGCTGAAAAATATTCAGGTAGAAGATGCATTGAAACATCCGAACTGGGCAATGGGTAGAAAAATCACGATTGATTCTTCTACGTTGGTAAACAAAGGTTTAGAAGTAATGGAAGCAAAGTGGTTATTTGATGTAGATTTGGATCGTATTCAGGTAGTGGTACATCCACAGAGTGTCATTCATTCTGCGGTAGAATATGAAGATGGTGCAGTGATTGCACAGCTTGGTACACCAGACATGCGTCTTCCAATTCAGTACGCATTATATTATCCGGAACGTCGTCCGCTTTCGGGAAAACGTTTGGATTTGTTTGCATTATCCAATCTTACTTTTGAAGAACCGGATATTGAAACATTTAAAGGTTTGAAACTGGCATACGAGGCTATGACACGCGGAGGAAATATTCCGGTAGCCTATAATGCAGCAAATGAAAAGGCAGTAGCTCTTTTCTTGAATCGTCAGATTCGTTATCTGGAAATTACAGAAATTATTGAAGAGACAATGAATCAGACGGGATTTATTGAAAATCCAACATTAGAACAGATTTTAGAGACAGAACAGGAGGCCTATGCATTTATAGGCCGCAGGTGGTAGTAATTTGAATATTTTAGTAGCAATTATCGTTTTTAGTTTACTGATTCTTTTTCATGAATTAGGACATTTCACATTGGCAAAATTAAATGGTATTCGTGTCAATGAGTTTTCACTTGGTCTTGGACCAACATTGGTAGGTTTTACAAAAGGGGAGACAAAATACTCTTTAAAACTGTTGCCATTTGGCGGTGCGTGTATGATGGAAGGCGAAGATGAGAACTCCAATGATGACCGTGCGTTTAATAAAAAAAGCGTTTGGGCACGTATCAGTGTTGTAGCAGCAGGACCGATTTTTAATTTTATCATGGCGTTTCTTTTCTCAGCAGTGGTATTAGGGGCTGCCGGTGTAGATAAACCGGTATTGTCCGATGTTATTGAGGGGTATGCTGCAGAAGAGGCAGGACTTCAGGGTGGGGACACTCTGGTACAGATTGGTGGCAAAACCATTCATTTTTATAGAGAAGTGAGTTTGTATGCGACATTTCATGTGGGCGAGCCTGTAGAAATTGTTTATGAAAGAGATGGACAGGAGCATACCACGACGCTGGTTCCAAAGTACGATGAAGAATTGGGCCGTTATCTGTATGGATTTATTTCAGCAGGAGCACGTGATAAGGTTGGGTTTTTTGAGACAATTGGATATGCGTTCTGCGAAGTAGGCTATTATATTGATACAACGATTCAGAGTTTGAAACTGATGTTTACAGGCGGAGTCAGTGTTAATGATTTGAGTGGTCCGGTTGGTATCGTACAGAATATGGGCGAAGTATACGAAGAATCCATACAGAATGATGGATATTTTTATGCAATGCTCAATATGATGAGCTGGGCAATTATGTTGTCTGCAAACCTAGGCGTAATGAATCTTTTGCCGATTCCGGCTTTGGATGGCGGGAGATTGGTATTTTTGGTGATTGAAGCGATTCGTGGAAAAGCATTGCCGCCGGAAAAAGAAGGTATGGTACACATGGTGGGTATCATTTTATTATTCCTTTTAATGTTTGTGGTTATGTTTAACGATGTCCGAAAAATATTTATTTAATTATTTGTAAACAGAATTTTTAGAATAGAATGGGGGAGATTGCAAAATGGAAAAAAGAATGACAAAAGAAGTCTGGATTGGAAACCGCGTGATTGGTGGTACAAATCCGATTCTGATTCAATCCATGACAAATACAAAAACCGAAGATGCAGCAGCAACTGTTGCACAGATTCAGAAATTGACTAAGGCAGGATGTGATATCATTCGTTGCGCAGTTCCAACCATGGAAGCGGCAAAAGCACTTGGAGAAATTAAAAAACAGATTGAAATTCCGGTAGTTGCAGATATTCATTTTGATTACAAATTAGCAATTGCGGCAATGGAAAATGGCGCAGACAAAATTCGCATCAATCCGGGAAATATCGGTAGTGTTGACCGTGTAAAAGCAGTCGTAGATGTAGCAAAAGAACGTAATATTCCAATCCGTGTAGGTGTAAACAGCGGCTCTTTGGAAAAAGAACTGGTGGAAAAGTACCACGGAGTTACGGCAGAAGGAATTGTAGAAAGTGCCTTGGATAAAGTGAAAATTATCGAAGATATGGGGTATGATAATCTGGTTGTTAGTATCAAATCTTCGGATGTTATGATGTGTGTGAAAGCACATGAGCTGATTGCGGACAAGACCAATCATCCGCTTCATGTTGGTATCACAGAAGCTGGTACGATTATCAGTGGGAATATCAAGTCTTCGATTGGGCTGGGCTTGATTTTGAACCAGGGTATCGGTGATACGATTCGTGTTTCCTTAACCGGTGACCCGGTGGAAGAAATCAAATCCGCAAAACTTATTCTCCGAACCTTAGGTCTTCGCAAGGGCGGTGTTGAGGTAGTTTCCTGTCCAACCTGTGGACGTACCCAGATTGACCTTATCGGTCTTGCAAACCAGGTAGAAACTATGGTAGCAGAATTTCCTCTCGATATTAAAGTTGCAGTTATGGGCTGTGTGGTAAATGGACCGGGCGAAGCGAAAGAAGCAGACCTTGGTGTTGCCGGCGGTATCGGCGAAGGTCTGATTATCAAAAAAGGCGAAATTTATAAGAAAGTTCCAGAAACTGAACTTCTTAGTGCATTAAGATATGAATTAGAAAACTGGAAATAATTACTAGGTCCAAACTATGGAGTAAATAGCAAATGTCAAAAACATTTTTAGAAGTATTTCCTACCTTGCAGGTAGACAGTGGGCTTCGAAATATGCTGGAAAAAGTGGAAGTGACAAAAGTAAGTGCGAATCATGACAAAAGTCATATTCGCATTTATTTGCTTGCAAACCGATTAATTCCAAAGAAAATTATTTGGATGCTGGAAAAAGAAATCAAAAACCAGTTGTTTGCAAGTAAGAATATTAGTATCAAGATTATTGAGTCCTTCCAGCTTTCCGAGCAGTTTAGTGCAAAGACCCTGCTGCCGGAATATCAGGAAAGTATGTTAGAAGAATTAAATGAATATAGTATACTGCTGGGAAACCTGTATCGAACAGCGGAGTTTACATTTGAAACACCGAGTAAAGCCGTATTGACAATAGATGATACGATTATTGCAAAGACAAGAGGCGAAGAACTCCTGCGTTTTTTGGAAAAAGTGGTATGTGAACGCTGCGGTTTGGATTTTATCATTCAGCTGGAATATCGAGAACCAAAAGAAAGTAAGTATCGAAAAAATTCCAATGAGCAGGTTCGTCAGGAAGTACAGGCCATCATACAGAGAACACGATTTGGACAGCCAAAAGAAGAGGAAGTACCACAGGACGATGTGATGATGGTAAAAGACAAGGTTTCTGCAGGCAAAACATCGACAGCAGAGAGAAAAACAGCAGATACAGCACAAAAGCATACAGCAGAGAAGAAATCCTATGAGAAAAAGCCATATGAAAAGAAAGGTGAATTCCGTAGAAAATACGAACCGGGCAGCAAAAAATCCGATAATCCGGATGTGATTTATGGTCGTGATTTTGATGAAGAACCAATGGATATCTGCAAAGTGGATGGACCAATTGGCGAAGTTGTTCTGCGTGGAAAAGTCATCTCATTTGATAAACGAGAAATCCGTAATGAAAAGAGTATTCTGATGTTTGCAGTTACGGATTTTACGGATACCATTATGGTCAAAGCATTTGCCAGCAATGAGGACGTACCGGCGATTTCAGCAGGAATCAGTCCGGGCAGTTTTATCAAATTAAAAGGAATTGCAGATATTGACCCATTTGACAAAGAATTAAGTATTGGACGTGTTGTTGGTATCAAAAAGGGCTCGGATTTTACAACCAAACGTATGGATCATAGTGCAGAAAAACGTGTAGAATTGCATTGTCATACAAAGATGAGTGATATGGATGGAGTATCCGATGCATCTGCAATTATCAAACGTGCAAAGGAATGGGGGCATCAGGCAATCGCCATTACAGACCATGGGGATGTACAGGGATTTACCGAAGCCAGCCACACCTTTAAAAATCCGAAAGATATGAAAATTATTTATGGTGTAGAAGCATATATCGTAGATGATTTGAAAGGAATTGTAACAGAGAGTAAAGGACAATCTCTGCAGGATTCCTATATTGTGTTTGATATTGAAACCACAGGTTTCAGTCCGGAAATCAACAAAATTATCGAAATCGGAGCAGTGAAAGTAGTTGGTGGAAAAATCGTTGACCGTTTTTCAAGTTTTGTAAATCCGGAAGTACCGATTCCGTTCCGAATTGAAGAACTGACACATATCAATGACAGCATGGTGGTAGGTGCACCGAAAATAGAAGAAGTATTGCCACAGTTTTTGGAGTTTTGCGAAGATTCGGTTTTAGTTGCTCACAATGCAGATTTTGATGTGAGTTTTATAATGAAAAAGGCAGAATTGCAGGGAATAGCGTTCCAGCCGACTTTTGTAGATACGGTTGCGATGGCACGTTTTCTATTGCCACAATTGAATCGTTTTAAGCTGGATACCGTAGCAAAAGCAGTAGGTGTGGTATTGAATAATCATCATCGTGCAGTCGATGATGCGGCATGCACAGCAGAGATTTTTGTGAAATTTGTGGAGATGCTGGCAGAGCGTGGAATCGAAAATCTTGACCAGCTCAATCAGCAGGGAACAAAATCGGTTTCTAATATTTTGAAAATGCCGACATATCATGCGATTATTCTGGCAACCTGTGACCAGGGACGTACCAATTTGTACAATTTGATTTCATTGTCTCATATTACGTATTTTAACAGACGTCCTCGTATTCCGAAATCGGAATTTATCAAGTATCGGAATGGTCTGCTTTTGGGTTCGGCATGTGAAGCAGGGGAGTTGTACCGTGCCATTCTGGGCGGCAGACCGGAAGAAGAGATTGCACGAATTGTAGAATTTTATGATTATCTGGAAATCCAGCCACTTGGAAACAATGCATTTATGTTGCGTGACGAGGATTCTCCGATTGAAACAGAAGAAGATATCATTGAGATTAATAAACGAATTGTAAAACTGGGGCAGGATTTTGGAAAGCTGGTGGTTGCGACTTGCGACGTACATTTTCTTGACCCGGAAGATGAGGTATACCGTCGTATTATTATGGCTGGAAAAGGATTCAAGGACGCCGATGATCAGGCACCATTGTATCTGCGTACCACAGAAGAAATGCTGGCGGAGTTTGCGTATTTAGGCAGTGCAAAAGCAGAGGAAGTGGTGATTACAAATACGAATAAAATTGCGGATATGTGCGAGTGGATTTCGCCGGTTCGACCGGATAAATGTCCTCCGGTTATTGAAAATTCCGACCAGATGCTGCGAGATATTTGTTATAACAAAGCATATAAGATGTATGGTAATCCGCTTCCGGAGGTAGTACATGCACGTTTGGAGCGAGAGCTGAATTCCATTATTTCCAATGGATATGCCGTAATGTACATTATTGCACAGAAGCTGGTGTGGAAGTCCAACGAAGATGGATATCTGGTAGGTTCCCGTGGTTCCGTAGGCAGTTCGTTCGTTGCCACGATGTCCGGTATTACAGAGGTAAATCCGTTACAGGCACACTATTTGTGTGAAAACTGTAAATATGTGGACTTTGACTCGGAAGTCGTAAAATCCTACGCCGGACGATGTGGCTGTGATATGCCGGATGCGGTATGTCCAAATTGTGGAAAGCCATTAAAGAAAGAAGGATTTGACATTCCGTTCGAAACGTTCCTTGGATTTAAAGGCGATAAAGAGCCGGATATCGACTTGAACTTTTCTAATGAATACCAAAGTAAAGCACATAAATATACCGAAGTAATTTTTGGAGAAGGACAGACCTTTAAAGCCGGTACCGTAGGTACACTGGCGGACAAAACAGCCTATGGCTATGTAAAGAAATATTATGAGGAACGTGGTATCACGAAGCGAAAATGTGAAATCGAACGTCTGGCAGTCGGATGTACGGGAATCCATCGTACGACAGGACAGCATCCCGGAGGAATTATCGTTCTTCCGGTAGGCGAAAATATCAATACATTTACACCGGTACAGCATCCGGCGAACGATATGACCGTGGATATTACGACCACACATTTCGATTACCATTCCATTGACCATAACCTTTTGAAACTAGATATCTTAGGGCATGTAGATCCTACCATGATTCGTATGCTGCAGGATTTGACCGGACTGGACCCTACCACAATTCCATTGGATGATAAAGCGGTTATGTCCTTGTTTGCCAATACAGAGGCCTTGGGAATTACACCAGAGGATATTGGCGGTACACCGCTTGGTGCATTGGGAATTCCAGAGTTTGGTACAGACTTTGCGATTGGTCTTGTAGAAGAAGCGAAACCAACACAGTTTATTGACCTTGTTAATATTGCGGGACTTTCTCATGGTACGGACGTATGGCTTGGAAATGCCCAGACATTAATTAAAGAAGGAACAGCAACCATTTCCACCTGCATCTGTACCCGAGACGACATTATGACCTATCTGATTAACAAAGGCCTCGAGGCCGATACTGCATTCAAAATTATGGAGGCAGTTCGTAAAGGGATGGTTGCCAAAGGAAAGGCGGATAAGTGGCCGGAATGGAAGCAGGATATGATTGATCATGGTGTTCCGGACTGGTATATCTGGTCCTGTGAGAAGATTAAATACATGTTCCCCAAAGCACATGCGGCAGCCTATGTTATGATGGGATGGCGTATTGCATATTGTAAAGTATTCTATCCATTGGCGTATTATGCAGCGTATTTTTCCGTACGTGCGACCGGTTTTAGTTATGAGCTAATGTGTCAGGGAAAAGAACGATTGGATTATTACTTAAAAGAATGGAAAAGCCGTAAGGATTCGCTTTCCAATAAAGAACAGGACATGGTGCGAGACGGCCGAATCGTACAGGAAATGTATGCAAGAGGTTTTGGATTTATGCCGATTGATTTGTATCGTGCAGAACCGCATCGTTTCCAAATTATTGACGGAAAACTAATGCCATCGTTTAATTCCATTGAAGGTCTTGGTGATAATGCGGCAATTGCGATAGCAGAAGCAGCAAAGGATGGTCCTTTCTTGTCCAAAGATGATTTTAGGGAGCGAACCAAGGTATCCAAAACGGTAATCGAATTGATGAGTGATTTGGGATTGTTTGGTGATTTGCCGGATTCGAACCAGTTGAGTTTGTTCGACTTCTAGACAATGCAATTTTAAACGTATTAAATAATTTTACAATAAAATGGAGAATGTCATGTACATTATGTAGAGCTTGTATTAAAAAATGGAAATATGGTTTCAGGGTTTACGTTTTCTAAGGTTAAAATAACGGAAATCTATGGGGATAAAAGTGGAGAGTACGAAGTTGGTGACGAAATTACGATTTTAGAAAATGAAGTATATGATGAGGCGAATAATACAATTTATCATATTGGTGGTTATAATATGATGGTTGTAGGAGATGAGTATTTATTATTCCTTCATTATGCACAAACAAATGAAATGGAGTATTTTGTGGCATCCGGTGTGAATTGTGGAATAATATCTTTGGCAACAGATGAAAGGCAAAGAGCATACACAACGGAAGAGGGAAATGCAGTGGTTGATTATAGTGCTTTTCAAGAACTCTGGAATGAAGCATTGGAAAAATATATAAATTAAGAAATTTGTAGTTATTAAAAAGGCTGTACAATTACGTTTTAAAATTCGTAATTGTACAGCCTTTTTGTAATTTAATCCTCTACACTTCCAGGAAGAAATCTTCCAATTTCAGTAGGATTATTTCTAGGTGCATAATAAATATCACCGGAATGATATTCACGGAAGAAGATATAATTGGATGTTACATGAATATCACAAAAATCGCCTTCGCGGAGAATCTGGAATTCGGTACCATCATTTTTAATCATGCATAATGCAGAGCCTGCCGTATCGAATCGCTGATAGTAGATATAACTTCCATAGACGTTGTAAGCGTCTACGCTGTCGCGAGTGATATAAGTAGGGTGATCGTATTCTAAATTGGTATGTACGATGGAGTAATCGGTATTTCCATCAATGTAATACACATCATTCCCATCAACAATTGGTTGGAAACAATTTCCCTTGTATACGGTAACTGCCATATCGGAAATGGTGTCATAACGGTGGATGTCTCCATCTGTGTCCATGCCATTGTAGTAGAAATATTGTCCATCTGTGCTGCAGGTGAAAACAGCTCGATCCATGACCTGTTTTTGTTCTGTTCCGTCAATGCGTACTTTGTAAAGTGTAGATGCATCCTCTTTGGAGTAATGGAGATAATAGATGTAGTTTCCTAATAAGGCAGCGTACAGACTTGGTTCGGTATCCAGAATAACCGTATTACTTCCATCGTGATCCATACGTACCAACCCGTTTTGGTAGAATGCAACATAGTTGAATTCCATACTGTCAGTAGGGTTGTTTCTGACATAGTAGATATAATTTTCATCTGCATTAATATAAGTAGGGATATCATTTGCCAGTTTCTTTAAGTTTCCTCCGGTAACATCCATGGAATAGAGTTTTCCGGCATCACTTGGATTGGAAAAGAAAAGGGTTCCGTTCATTTCGCAGAACGCACCGCCATTGTAAAGGTTACCGGCCGTATTTCCGTTTACATAGCCGTTGTTCATAATTGTTTCTTTTGGGTTGTTCAGAAGTCTTGTAGCAAAAAAGCCTAAAACAATTACAAGTCCAATTGATAAAAGTGCAATAAGTATTTTTTTCATAGTGAAAATCCTCCTCCTACTATATTATACTTGGAAAAGAAAGAAGTTGCAAGGTTTCCTTGCCAATCGTGTTCTTGTATAGTATGTTTTACAGTGTCGCCATATTTGGATAGTATAGATGAATTGCGAGAGGATATTAGATATCAAAAAATAATAGATTCTTATATTGGTTCGGAATACACAGAGTCTATGCATACAGAAAATTGTAAAGAAAGTTTAGTGTATTTTAAATCGGATTATTATGTTAGAGAATTTCTAAAAGAGAAAGAAAATATATTTGATTTTTATGATGAAGATGCATTGATTAATCTTGAAGATATTGTTTTTATTGGTAAAAAAGGCATAGTCTGTGACACTATAACGCATGAGCAGTATTGCAGAATTTCTAGTGATTTGTTGTGTGAAATAAAGAATCTCAAAGTAACTTGAAATGAGCTTTAAGCTTTACTTGTCAATTCGTCCAATTTATACTATTATATTTTTATCAATTTGTTTAGGTGGTAAATGTAGTTATGGAAGATTTATTAAAACTTAGAGATGAAATTGACGCAATTGATAATGAAATTGTTTCATTATATGAAAAGCGTATGCAAATCGCAGAAGGTGTTGCACGTTTTAAAATTAGAACCGGCAAAAAAGTATTTGATAGAGAGCGTGAAGTGAGCAAATTGAATACACTTTCTGCAAAGGCATCTTCAGATTTTACAAAAGTCGGGATTATTGAATTGTTTGAGCATATTATGGCAGTCAGCCGTAAAAAACAATATCAGCTTTTGACTGAGGGTGGTTTGGTAGAAGTGCTTGAATTGGAAACAGTGAATGATTTTGTCGTACCAAATGCTCGCATTGTGTTTCAGGGAGTAGAGGGGGCATACAGCCAGCAGGCGATGACAGAATATTTTGGAAAAGCTTGTGATAGTTTTCATGTGGAGACATGGAAAGATGCCATGGAAGCAATTAAGAATGGTGAGGCCGATTTTGCGGTGCTTCCGATAGAAAACTCCACAGCAGGAATTGTTTCGGAAAACTATGACCTTTTGGTGGAATATGACAATTATATTGTAGGTGACCAGGTGATTCAGATCAAGCATGCATTATTGGCACATCCGGAGGCAGAGCTTTCGGATATCACAACCGTATATTCGCATCCACAGGCATTGATGCAGTGTGGTGATTTCTTATATGGACATTCTGATTGGGAAAAAATCAGTTTGAAGAATACCGCCGTTTCTGCAAAAAAAGTCATGGATGATGGAGATAAGACACACGCTGCCATTGCAAGTACATTGACTGCGGAATTATATGGTTTAAAAGTATTGGATGATAACATTTCCAATACACAGAACAATGCGACACGTTTTATTATTGTAACGAATAAAAAGATTTGCTCCAAAGATGCAAACAAAGTAAGTATTTGTTTTGAAATTGCACATGAAAGTGGTTCGCTTTATCATATGCTGTCGCATTTTATTTATAATAATATCAATATGACGAATATTCAGTCTCGTCCAGTCAAAGGAAAGACATGGGAATATCGTTTCTTTGTTGATTTTGAAGGAAGACTGGAAGATACCGGGGTTATCAATGCGTTGCGTGGAATTAAGGAAGAAGCAACATCGATGAAGATTCTGGGTACATATTAGAAACAATAACGGGGAATGAATTATCGTAAAAATATTATAAAAAACAGTTGACACATAAAGAAAAGTGTGCTAACTTATATACGTTGTAAGAAACAAGTAGAGTATCCACTCTCACCTAAGCGCGATTGGGCGACTTAGCGTTCATATTTCCAACATGTTATTTTTGTTGCCGGGCATTCGAAGCAAGTTGCCGGTGGCAAGTCCGTAGATGTTAGAGATTTTTAGTGGATAGTCTGCCTATCCACTATTTTTATTTTGGAGGTACAAAGCCATTAGCGAATTAATGATTAACGAACAAATCAGAGACAGAGAAGTACGTCTTATCGGAGCAGACGGAGAACAGCTCGGTATCATGTCAAGCCGTGATGCACAGAAACTTGCAGATGAAGCTGGTCTTGACCTTGTAAAAATTGCTCCAACAGCAAAGCCACCTGTATGTAAGATTATTGATTACGGTAAATATCGTTACGAACAGGCTCGTAAAGAGAAAGAAGCTAAGAAAAAACAGAAGACAGTAGAATTAAAAGAAATTCGTTTGTCTCCAAACATTGATACTAACGACTTGAACACCAAAATTAATTCTGCAAAGAAATTCATTGAAAAAGGAAATAAAGTAAAAATCACACTTCGTTTCCGTGGCCGTGAAATGGCAC
>CAYVGA010000049.1:0-15099 GCA_964449855.1 uncultured Lachnobacterium sp. | reverse complement strand
ATACATTTTGAGACTTATATTTTTGAAAAATTTGTGCAACTTTACATATACTTTTAAACTGACTGCTGTAAAATTCGAATATTTTACAGCAGTTTTGGGAGTCAAGCGGATATTCGCAATCCGCTTTCGCTACTTGCTCATAACCAAATAACCGCTTTGCGGTTTGTCAGTTGGGGCTTGTAATCCCCAACTGGCACAAGAAACTCCCCATACCCACCACTTAATGCTCCACGCATTTGAAGTGGGGATTTTCTTGATTTGGTTAAATAAATTTACTCTCTCTTTTTTCTCCACTCCTTTACCCGTCTATAAAAAGTTGCTTTACTCATATGTAATTTCTGCAATGCAATTCCTAATGTGATTTCTTTCTTTTCCCATTTAATTACAATTACAACAAAATTCTCCGGTAATTTGATTCTCGGTCTGCCGAACTGTACACCTCTTGCTTTTGCTGCCACAATCCCCTCTGCCTGTCTTTTTCGAATATTGTCACGTTCTGTTTCTGCAACAAAGGATAAAATCTGAAGTGCAAGATCTGCAATAAATGTTCCCAACAAGTCTTTTCCTTTTCTTGTATCCAAAAGCGGCATATCCAGTACACAAATATCCACTTTGATTTCCTTTGTAAGTACACGCCATTGTTCCTGAATCTCCGGATAATTTCGTCCAAGCCGGTCAATACTTATAATATACAGGACATCATTTTCTTTCAGTTTTTTCAGCATTCTCTGATACTGCGGCCGTTCAAAATCTTTTCCTGACTTCTTATCCAAAAAAATATTCTTTTTTGCTACTCCAGCTGTCTTTAATGCAAGCATTTGACGGTCTTCATTCTGCTCCATGCTCGAAACTCTTGCGTACCCATATGTACTCATACACATTTCCTCCATATTCTGTATTGGCGAATTATTTTTCGCTACATATAAAAAACACGTATCTTACACTCTCGTTTCGTGTAAAATACGTGTTTTTATTACTATATACATATTATTTTATTTATCTTTTCCGTAAATACTATCTGTATGTACAAAATCATAAGGAGTGGCCTGATATACATAATAATTGAGGAAATTATAGTACATCAGATTCCCATGTGAACGCCACTGCAGCAATGGTCTTTGTGTATCATCATCATTTGGATAATAATTCGCCGGTACTTCAATTGGCAGATTTTTACTCTTGTCACGACGATATTCTTTATCCAATGTATATCTGTCATACTCCGGATGCCCCATCACATAAACTTGTTTTCCATCGTCCGAGATCACAAGAAATACACCTGCTTCATCCGATTCTGCAAGAATACGCAGGTCACTGTGTTTTAAAATATCCTCTCTTCTGACTTCCGTATGTCTGGAATGTGGCGCATAAAAAATATCGTCAAATCCACGTACCAATGGAACTCTTCTGTTCATTACACGATGTGGAAATATACCAAACATCTTCTTATCCAATGGATGTTTTTCAATTCCATAGTGATAGTACAGCCCCGCCTGTGCCCCCCAGCACAAATGCAGTGTGGAAGTTACATGTGTCTTGCTCCACTCCATAATTTCACAGATTTCTTTCCAATAATCCACCTGTTCAAAAGGCATCTGTTCTACTGGTGCACCTGTGATAATGAATCCGTCAAAATTCTGATTCTTAATATCATCAAATGTCTGATAGAACTTATTCAAATGGCTCATGGATGTATGGGTCGCTTCATGCGTAGATACCATAACAAATGACACATCTACTTGAATTGGCGTATTGGACAAAGAACGTAAAATCTGCAGCTCTGTCTCTTCTTTCAGCGGCATAAGATTTAAAATCGCAATACTAATCGGACGAATATCCTGATGCATTGCACGTTTTTCGTCCATAACAAATATATTTTCTTTTTCTAAAATTTCCTTTGCAGGTAAATCACTTTGTATTTTAATTGGCATTTGTACCTCCGAACATCTCCACAAATGTATCTTCTGAAATAATTGGTACATTGAGAGATTTTGCTTTTTTATTCTTTGATGAGGTTGATTCCACATCATTATTTACCAGATAACTGGTTTTTCCGGAAACAGAACCTGCAACTTTTCCCCCTTCTGCTTCTACATAGGCTTTGAAAGCGTCTCGGTTCTTAAAATGATGCACATCCCCTGTAATAACAAAGGTAAGCCCTTTGCAACGACCATTTTCTGTATTTTGTTTTTCAACATGCTGCACATGAATCACATCGAGAAGATTCTTCAAAATCTTCCGGTTATTCTCATTTGCATACCATTGTAATATAGAATTGGATTTTTCGCCACCGATTCCGTCAATATCTTCAAAACCAGTTCCAGTTTCCATACGTTCCAGGAAACAATCAAATCCAACTGTATTTACAATCTTCTTTGCTGCATCCAATCCAATCATTGGAATACAAAGTGCAAAAATCAGGTTCACAGGATGAATGTTTCTGCTTTTTTCAATGGCTTTATTCATATTTTCACAGGATTTTTCGCCAAAACCATCCAATTGACTAATGGTTTCAAAATGCTCAGAAAGACGATAAATATCCGCATATTCTTTGATAAATCCTTCGTTGATAAAACGAAGCATTGTCTGTACCGAAAGCCCTTCGATATCCATGGCGTTTTTACTGACAAAACGGCTGAATTTCTGTACATTTTTTGCAGTGCAATCTGCATTGGTACAATGCAGGGTTCTTGTGCCGCTGGCACTGGTATGAATTCTGGTTGCCGCTTTACAGACCGGACATTCTGTCGGAATCTCTACTTCTCCTACCGCATCCTTTACTGCAATACATTTCGGAATAATCTTATTGGCTTTGATGACTTCTAAAGTACATTCTTTTCCAACACCAAGACGTTCTATTTCACTCAGGTTACAAAGCGACGCTCGTGAAACCGTAGTTCCCTCTATCTGCACCGGTTCAAATACTGCAACCGGTGAAATCGTAGATACCGCACAGGACCATTCGATATACTTCAACTTACTTTCGACTGACTCATCCTGCCATTTAAACGCATATCCGGCTCTTGTTGCATGATGACCTGTGACGCTTCCTGTAGCCGCATATTCTGTATCATCATAACAAATAACCAAGCCATCCACCGGCAAATCCATCTTGCCGGATTCCACACGTTTCGTCCATTTATCTACCATATCTGCAATCGTGTTTCCATCACCTAACTCTCTATCAACGACGGTAAATTTCATTTCCTGCAGATAATTCATTCTATCGCCCCATGACACCATAGGATCATCCATATATACTAACGTAAACGCATAAAAATGCACACGACGATTTTTCACTTCCTCTGCATCATCCAAATTCAATGTACCAGAAGCTAAATTTCGAGGATTTGCATATTTTTCATCTTCATCCTCTATCATATCATTAATAATCGCAAAATCAGAATAGGAAATCACCGCTTCCCCACGCACTACCAAATGTCCTTTGTACGGAATCTTTAACGGAAATCCTTTGATGGAATTTTTCAGATGGGTAATATTCGTTCCCATGTTTCCACTTCCGCGCGTAAGAATCTTTGTAAGTTTTCCATTATCATAAGTCAGAACTAATGTACATCCATCTAATTTCCAAGACAACCAGATTGGATAATCTTCTGCCCATTTTTTCAGCTCATCCACACTCTTTGTCTTTGCCAAAGAAAGGGGAGCAAATTCATGCTGTTCTTTTTTTCCACTTGCACTTTCATATCCAACATTCTGCGTCGGACTATTGGATAACACATATCCTGTCTCTGATTCCAAAGCGGATAATTCATCAAACATTGCATCCCATTCATAATTGGACATAATTTCATCCTGTCCGTTGTAGTACGCCTCAGATGCCTTGTTTAAAATCCCTATCAATTCTTCTATTCGTTGTTTTTTTTCTGTACTTACGTCTGTCATTTATTTAAGTTCCTGTTCTGCACACTATAAATTTTGTGCTCTTTTTTCTCTTCTTTTCGGAACGATTTCTTATTTGCTTTCCTATCAGAAGAGTTTACTTTTCTATCAGAAGAGTTTGCTTTCCTATCAGAAGAGTTTGCTTTCCTATCAAAAGATTTTGTTTGCTTGTCCGAAAAGTTTACTTTTTGAAAAGACTTTTTGCTATAATCAATTGGCTCGCTTGAAGATTCTTCTGTAAGCTTCATCAGTTTTGTATACTCTTCCTGTGTCACTTCACGATACTGTCCGGTCTTCAAGTCCCCTAATTCAATATTCATGATTCGCACACGTTCTAGTTTTTCTACTCGATATCCAAAATATTCACACATACGGCGAATCTGTCGATTCAATCCCTGTGTCAAAATAATTCTCACTTTGCGATTTGCAATTTTTTCCACTTTGCATTTTCTGGTAGTCGTATTTAACTCCACTAAAGGTACACCGCCTGCCAGACCACGTACAAAACTATCTGTAACCGGCTTATTCACAGTTACAATATATTCTTTTTCATGCATATTTCCTGCACGCATAATTTTGTTTACCAATTCTCCGTTATTGGTCATCAAAAGCAATCCTTCCGAGTCCTTGTCCAAACGTCCGATTGGATAGATTCGTTTTGGATATTTCAGAAAATCAATTACATTGTTCTTCTCTCTCTTTTCTGCCGTACAAACGATACCAGCGGGTTTATTCAACACCAAAAGCACCATCTCTTCTTCTTTTTGTACCGGTCTTCCATTTACATAAACTTCATCTCCCGGCAAAACTTTATCACCGGTTACTGCAATTCTATCATTAATTCGAATCTCACCATTTTCAATTTTACGATCAGCCTCTCGTCTGGAACATATCCCTGCTTCACTTAAGAATTTATTAATTCTTACACCGCTATTTTCCATGTCCTACCTCTTGTACTTATCTTTAATATATTGAAAGAACGGAGACTTTATTTCAAGTCTCCGCTGCATATCTATTCTATTATTTCGTAACTATTGCATTATTTCTACAAATGAAGATTTTACATAACCGACTGTGCTGTCTGTAAACTGAATCTTTGTCCATTCTTCTCCATTTTCATCATTTTCTACACCTAATTTTACAAACTCATCACCAGCATAAGCATCGCCTACTTTATCATAGGATGTACCCGGCCCTTTACGAATACGTACATTAGAATCTGCATTTATACGTACTCTTTGAACTACTGGTTCCGGATCAGGTTCTGGTGTATTTTCAGAAGTTTCTGTTTCTTCTGATTCCGTTGTCTCTGTTTCTTCTGTAGATTCTGTAGATTCTGTAGATTCTGTATTTTCCATTTCTTCTGTGCTTGGTACATAATATACCGTATCTTCCCACAACTGTCTGGTAGCTGGAATAGTACGTTTTGTCAACTGATAAATATCTGTATTTTCTTTAATTAAGTTAGAAAATGCAACTTCTACTTCATTATAAAGTTCTAAATAATCATCCTGTGTTGTAAATTTACGTAATGCAGTATAGACATCCTTACTAATCGGACTTTCAGAATACTGCATATTGAAGTCAGAGTACAAATTATTAATATATAAACTGCCTTCTTCGTTTGTCTGCACATAAAAAAGCATCATACTAGGCGCAATTACATCTACATTCGCAAACTTAATATCAAAACGAGTTGCCACAATAAAAGAATCTTTTGATAAACCATGCTTCGTATAACATTTTACATTCTGATATGCATCATAAAACTGGCTTATCGTAGTGATATAACTCTGTTCCATCTCTGACATCGGATACGCTACAGATTGTAATGTAGCAATATCTGCATTCACATATGCGTCAAAATATGTCTGAATCAACTCATTTAGTTCAGTATAAGCATCAATTTCAAATTCTGCATCCGGCTCGTATTCTTCACCGGAAACTTCAATGCTATTTAATTTCGCAATACGTTCACTATTAAATTTAGGTCCTGTAAAGAAAAACAGTACCACAAGAAAACAGATAAATAATGCACCTACTCCAAAATAACGTTTGTTTTCTTTTACAAAAGGAGCAGCTTTTTCGTTAAATATATTTTTCACTTTATCTAACAAGTCTTTCATAGTATCCTCCTGTTCAACTATCCCCGAATGCAACCGGCGGGAATCGAACCCGCAGTCGTCAGAGTCGGAGTCTGAAATTTTATCCATTAAACTACGGTTGCCTTTAACGCTATCAGTTTACCAAAGAGACCTTAAAAAGTCAACCTACTCCCCACTTAAAGCATCTAAAATCTGCGATAAACGTTTCATCTCAATCTGCCCGGGAGCACTTGCATTTTTTCCAGCACCAAATGTCACGCAGGAACCAAATGTTTCTCCCGCTACACGAGAAATTACACCTAGTTTACCCATTGCCATCGTAATAAGCGGCTGCTTTGGATATCTCTTATGAAAATGATTGGTTTCTTCCAATAAACGAAGCACGTCTTCTGTAGAATTCGGCATCATTGCCATCTTTACAATATCTGCATTGCTGCGATTCATCTGTTCCAATAACATAAACAAGACATCCGAAGATGGTGTCTCATGAAAATCATGATGCGAAGTAATGACTTTTACACCCATCTTCTGTAAATTATAGATTTCTACATCAGCATCCTCTGTATAAAAATACTCCACGTCAACAAAATCTACAATACGTGATTCTGCCGCTACCTGATGTAAATCATATACTTTTTCACTGGAAAGGGAACATTCGCCCCCCTGTTCTTTGGAACGGAATGTAAATACCAAAATAGTATCTTTTACAATCGGTGCAATTTCCTGCAATACCTGACGAACAGCATTCGGACTCTTTACACCGGAAAATGCATCCACTCTCCATTCAATCATCTCTACCCCGCTTTCCACCAAGCGTTTTATCTCATCTATAATATCAAATCTCTCTTCATCCATAACAGACACACAGATTAATGGTTTTCCAACCCCGATTTCTTTATTCTTTACCTTTAACATAATCGTATTTCTCCTTGCATTATTCTTTTTTATTATACCTGCAATATCCAATTATTGCAACGAAATCAGTGGATTTAAAATTGACATTCTATAAAAAAAAGATTAATATAAATGAATATTTATTCAATCGGATAAAGGAGTATTATTTATGAGTTTCAAATTTTTAAATCCATTACCAACTCCAGAGGAAATCAAAAAGGAATATCCTCTCTCAAAAGAACTTGCTGCTTTAAAAACACAGCGCGATCAGATGATTAACGATATCATTACCGGAAAAGACAATCGTTTTCTTTTAATCATCGGACCTTGTTCCGCAGATAACGAAGACTCTGTTTGTGATTATGTCAGCCGACTTACCAAAATCCAAGATGATGTAAAAGAAAAAATCGTAATCGTTCCACGTATTTATACAAACAAACCTCGTACCAACGGAACCGGCTACAAAGGCATTGCCTCACAGCCAAATCCTGAAAAAGAACCTGATATGATCGAAGGTACTATCGCTGTTCGTAAAATGCATATCCGTGCTATCGCAGAAAGCGGACTTACCTGTGCAGATGAAATGCTCTATCCGGATAACTGGGGATATGTAGAAGACCTTCTTTCCTATGTAGCCATCGGTGCCCGTTCTGTAGAAGATCAGGAACACCGCCTTACCGTAAGTGGTTTTGATGTTGCGGCCGGTATGAAAAATCCTACCAGTGGTGACTTTGGTGTAATGCTCAATTCCGTTTATGCTGCACAACAGTCTCACCATTTCGTACACCGTGGCTATGAAGTAGAGACTTCCGGCAATCCTTATGCACATGTTATTCTTCGTGGTGCGGTCAGCAAACATGGAAACACCGTAGCTAATTATCATTATGAAGATTTGATGAGACTTCACGAAATGTACGAGAAAATGAATGTTGTAAATCCTGCCGCCGTAATTGATACCAATCACTCAAACTCCGGCAAAAAATACAAAGAACAGATTCGTATCGCAAAAGAAGTGCTCCATAGCCGCAGACATTCTGAAGAGCTTTATAAACTTATAAAGGGCTTTATGATTGAAAGCTATATCGAAGAAGGTGCACAGTCTATCGGTGATGGCATCTATGGAAAATCCATCACAGACCCTTGTCTTGGCTGGGAAGACACCAGACGCTTAATTTACGATATTGCAGAAGGATGTTAATCAATTTGTGGGTGTAGCAGAAAGTTTTTTCTTGCTACACCCATCTGTATATTTTTAACTATATCTTCTTTTCAAATTAAATTTTGGATAAAGGACTAAAATAATCGTAAATTAAATGAGACTAAGCCGAATAACCCAAGGTATAAAATGCGTACTGACAAGACTTTCCAGCACACATCCCGTAACCAAAAGAAGCAGTATTGCCATGCATGACACAATAGAAAATGCCACTTGGCTTTTTTTATGATATGTATATGTACGCTCGCGTTTAGCCAGCATCATCACTATCAACACCCCATACAACAAACCATGCGGCAATACAGATGCAATACCAATTACTACTCCTGCCAAGCCTAATTCTATCATACAGCTCATACTAAAAAATCCCCAAATAAAACTAAAAACGCTGGCCAAAAGTACTCCTAAAAATTCCCTTAAAGGTGTGAAACACAAAAGAAACAAAAATGCAAACATCTTTAACCGTTCATATAAAACATTCCAAAATACATCCTTATAAATTAATTCTGCATTCGCATAACTTTTGTAGATTTCTAAATCCATAAGTACGCTGCTGTCCTTTATGATGTCAACGCAGATATCCGCACTAACAATTCCACACAAAAACAAAATCGCAAGCATTAAAAAAAACTTTTTCATATTATTAAACCAAACCTTTCGTCTAATCTAATAATATGTCCAAGTCTTTTTTAATATGCCATATTTTATTACTAATATTATTTCATTCTTTTTTTGCAGGCATAAGCAAGGATTGCTGCTACTGTTTTGGCGTCCTGCATTTTGCCGCTGTAAATCATATCCAGCAACTCTTCCAATTCATATGCCTCCACACGAATATCCTCAGCATCATCCAAACATTGTTCGCCAGGTATCAGATCTTCTGCCAAATATACATCCACCATTTCATTACAAAATGCAACTGTGGTACGAAGTTCTAAAAGTTTGCTAACTTTATCACTCTTATAGCCGGTTTCTTCTTCCATTTCACGAACCGCGCACACCATCGTATCCTCTGTAACATCATTTCTGGCACCTGCCGGAATCTCGAGTGTATCTCTCTCTAAAGCATTTCGATACTGTCGTACCATCAGAATTTTTCCATCTGGAAGAACCGGAACAATACATGCAGCACCTTTACGATGTGCCACAAAATCCCACTCTTCAATTTTACCATTCCCTACATCCATGGTATCTTTGTAGATATCTAAAATAGTTCCTTTATACACCAATTCTCTGTTCAAACGTTTGATTTTGTCGCTCATAGTATCCCCCTCATAATTGCTTTTAAATTATGTAACTATGATAACATATTTTTTTCCATTATGAAACGTATTTCTTTTCAATCTCCTCTCTCATTTTCATAATAAGTTCCTGCATCACCGGCCCGCAGTTTCTTGCTTTCTTTATCTTCTTTTCATTCAGCTCCAAAAACGCCTCTACTGTAGTTGCTCCCAGTCTCTCCAATACCGTCGTGGTTCTTGATATCATTTTCTCATCATCACACAATGCATACAAAGCTGCCAAAACTTCATTCCGCTTATCGTTTTCCCTTTTTAGTTCACGTTGAAAAATTTCATTTGCACGTGCTGCTGAAATATCATACTTTTCCTGTAATTCCACATATTTGGCTCCTTTCTTTCTTTCCTCATAAATTTTTCTGTTTCGTTCTCTTGATGTTTCCATAAGATCCTCCTATATATAATTTTTTACGTAACTGTCCAGTACCTTCACAGTTACAATTCGCAAACCCATGAGAAATCTGCTTCGCAGATGGGTTTGCTCACACCTGAATCATGTTCTTACGCTCAAAACAGCAGGTGTTTTGATCTGTACTGAATAGTTACTTTTTACAAAATATATTTTAACGCTTTTTAAGGATTATTCCTTAAAAAACAATAGCATTTCCATTATATATATATCCGTCTCACTTTTACAACCTTATGACCGAAATAAAAAAAGACCTTCATTTCCAGTTTCTTATTATTTGAAACCAAAAACAAAGGTCTGCAATCCCTTGAAAATCTATCGTTTTTGTACATATCCTAATACAATTGTTCACTTTTTCCATCTGATTTATCTCCGTGCAAGAATCTTCTTATCAAAATAGCACAAAAACATCTTCTTATTTTTTTGAAGTTTGTGCACACTTTCTTTGAAAATCATGCTATTATACAAAACGTAAAACCCCCCAATACATTATATATAGTTTTTACTAACCCCATAGTAAAAATACCTTCTCCTAAAAGACAGCATTCCCCAATGACTGTCTTTTTTTATATAAATATTGCTCCTCTAAACTTACATTAGAGGAGCTACTATTTTTAAAATATAAGCTGCAATTTTAGAAAAAACACCTATTTCTTTTATTGTATTCCATGTAACCGCTTCGCACATATCCTGTGTTTTCAGAAAGTCTTCATAAATATCCTCAACTGCAGCAACCTGATATAGATATGCAGAACACTCATAATGCCAATACAGGCTTCGATAATCCAGATTAACAGAACCTACTACAGCTCTTTCATTGTCTGACACAAAAACTTTTGCATGCACAAACCCAGGTGTATACTCATATACCTTTACTCCTGCTTCCAACAATGTCTTATAATTGGATTGTGCCAAAACAAAAGCATATCTCTTATCCGGAATATGCGGCAGAATAATACGCACATCTATACCTCGCTTAGCTGCAAAAGTAATAGCCGTCATCATTTCACTATCCAATATTAAGTATGGTGTCATAATATACACATATTCTTTTGCCTGATTCAAAATATCTATGTAAACGTTTTCACCCACATTCTCATTATCCACCGGATTATCCGCATACGGAATCACATATCCCAAAGAATCTTCTTTATCATTTACCTGCAAATCCTGTTCTATAAAATAACTTGTCTTTGCAAGATATTTTTGCATATCCGGAAACTGTATTTCCTCGATTTTCTTTGCTTCCGTCGCACTCCACATCTGCAAAAACATCATTGTAAAATCAAATACAGCATCACCATTTACCATAATGCCAACATCTTTCCAATGTCCACAAGGACTATCGACATTTATATATTCATCACACAGATTTATACCACCAGTAAAAGCTGCCTTTCCATCTATAACCATTATTTTTCTATGATCTCGATTATTATAATGTGTAGATAAAAATGGAATTGGCGGAGAAAACATACGGCATTTGATTCCCATTTTTTCAATATGATTTGGATATTTATATGGCAGCAAATACACAGAACAGGTTCCGTCATATAATAATCTTACATCCACACCTTCTTGGGCTTTTTCTACAAGAATTTTTAATATCTTGTTCCACATTTTTCCATGCGATATCATAAAGTATTCAAGGAATATATATTCTTTGGCAGTTTCCAATTGTTTTACCATCTCATCAAACATATCCTCCCCAATCGAAAAATACGTTACCTGATTGTTTTTACTCACCAAACTTCCACTTGTTCTGTGTAAATACTGTGCAATACGATAAGTTTGAACATCTTTTTCTTTTAAATCCGCCAACACATCTTCCTGCTTAGGCAGATATTTTCTACTTTCTCCTTCAGTGTGCGATATACGCTTTTGCGTCAAACGATATCCCAAATCATATTTAATTACAAAATATACAATGCTTCCAAAAATCGGAAAAATTCCCACAAGAAAACTCCATGACAACTTAACGGACGGATTCTCTTTTGAATTTAAAATAATAGCCATCATCACAGCAACCACTATAAATTCACCACCCAGGATAATTGGAATATGCTCTGCAAAAGCATACATACGTGCAATAATATAAGCAAACTGTAATACAATGAGAACCATGATAATCATAGTTCTGCTAAAAATTACTTGCAATACATTTCGTTTGCTTGTTTCCCATATAAACTTGTCTTTTTCCCTTTTCATCAACTTCATTGAAACTCTCCTGCACTTTCATTTTTCCAAATCCCTTAATATATAAGTTTAACCTTTTATCTTCGTAATTGCAATTATTAAAACCTTACTTTTATCTAAACTTTTCATAAAACTACTTTCTGTTCCTTTTTATTTAAGAATATTCTTGTTAAATATTCATAAAAATTCCCCGAAAATTTTGTAAAGTTTGTGCACACTTTTCGCAAAAATAATGATATGATACAAAGCGTAAAAACCCCCAATACATTATATATAGTTTTTACTAACCCCATAGTAAAAATACCTTCTCCTAAAAAGACAGCATTCCCCAATGACTGTCTTTTACTTTTTTCATAATTGTTCCCTATTCTACTGTTACACTTTTTGCAAGATTTCTAGGTTTATCCACATCCAAACCTTTTGCCACACTTACATAATATCCCATAAGCTGTAGCGGAATAATCGCAAGACTCGTGGTAAAATGCCCGTCTGTTTTTGGAATATATACGGTAAAATCTGCAGTATCCTCTACATTATATTTTCCATAATTGGTAAGTCCCATTAGATATGCACCACGACTCTTTACTTCGATAAGGTTGCTTATCGTCTTTTCAAACAATTCTGACTGAGTTAATACCCCAACCACCAACGTGCCATCTTCAATCAAACTTATGGTTCCATGCTTTAATTCCCCTGCTGCATATGCCTCGGAATGAATGTAGCTGATTTCTTTTAGCTTTAAACTTCCTTCCATACAGGTTGCATAGTCAATACCTCGACCAATGAAGAAAATATCCTTTGCATTAGAGTATTTAGATGCAAACCACTGAATACGTTCTTTGTCTTCTAATATTTTTTCAATCTTAGCTGGCAATGTTTGCATTTCTGCTAATAAGACACTATATTTCTCTTCGTTGATTTCTCCACGAACCTTTGCAAATTCAATCGCCAAAAGATATCCTGCTATTAACTGCGTACTATACGCCTTTGTAGTTGCAACTGAGATTTCCGGACCTGCCAATGTATAAAATACATAATCTGCTTCTCTTGCAATAGAGCTTCCCACTACATTTACAATCGCCAGTGTTTTCACTCCTTTTTCCTTTGCTTCACGAAGTGCGGCCAGAGTATCTGCGGTTTCCCCAGACTGACTAATAACAATTACTAAATCATTTTTTCCAAGCAATGGTCTACGATAACGAAATTCCGATGCCAAATCCGTTCTTACTGGAATTTTTGCTAAATCTTCCATTATATACTGAGCCGTTACACCAACATGATAAGCCGACCCACATGCCACTATATGAATCTGTCTGTAGTTTTGAATTTCTTCCGGGGTAATCGCAAGACTTGACAAATCAATTTTTCCATTTTTTACTACAGAAGATATCGTATCCTGTACTGCCTTTGGCTGCTCATGAATTTCTTTCATCATGAAGTGCTCAAACCCACCTTTTTCAGCAGCTTCCGCATCCCATTTAATTTCTGTTAAGTCCTTCTCAATTTCGTCCCCGTTTAAATTGTAGAAATGCACCTCGCCTTTTTGAAGTCTGGCAATTTCAAGATTCCCAATATAATACACATTACGTGTAAATTTCAAAATAGCAGGTACATCGGATGCCACATAAGTTTCACCATCATTTACACCGATTACCATAGGACTGTCTTTTCGAGCTACCCATATTTCACTTGGATAATCATCAAACATTACTGCAAGAGCGTAAGAACCGCGAATACGAAGCATCGTTTTATTTAACGCATCAATTGGTCCTATATTATATTTTTTGTAATAATAGTCAATCAGTTTTACTGCTGCTTCTGTATCTGTCTGTGAATAAAAGGTATAACCTTTTTTCGTTAATTTTTCTCGAATTTCCTGATAATTCTCAATAATACCATTATGAACTGCCACAACACAGCTGCTGTCATCACTGATATGTGGATGGGCGTTCTCCTCCGATGGTTCTCCGTGTGTTGCCCACCGTGTATGACCTATCCCACAAGTCCCAGCTAATGCAGTGCCATTATTCGTTTTTGCAGATAGTACTTTTAACCTTCCTTTTGCTTTTACAACTTCTACTTTTTTTTCATCATCTCTTACAGCTAAACCAGCAGAGTCGTATCCTCTGTATTCTAATTTTTCCAATCCCTCCAAAAGAATTGGTGCAGCCTGATGTCTACCTGTAAAACCTACAATTCCACACATATCTAACTCATCCTTATATTATATTTATTTTACTCTATAAATTGTATCATCTCTTCCTGGTCCATTCGAAATCATTGTAATAGGATATCCAATATGCTCCTCAATGAATTCAATATAATTACGACAATTTTCAGGAAGCTTATCATATATTGTAAACATGACATCCGCCCTTCCTTTGAAATATGCAATTTTAATCAGCTTGTAATAATAAAATCATCTGAGCTGTTTCCACAATATTAGTACAGGAATCCATACTGCTTTTTTGAATATATCGAAAAGCCTCCTGTTCGGTCATCTGATTCTTTTCCATCAACAGCTTTTTTGCTTTATCGATATACTCCTGCCCTTCCCGGTTGCGTTTTTTTGATTTACTTCGATTTTTTCTAAGCCGGCGTTCCAAATCCATAGATATAACTTCTATGGATTGAAGCAGCTCTGAAATTCGAAAAGGAATCTCTATTATCGTTACATTCTCTGGACAATGCTCCATGGCATCCTTTGAAGCCAATAACAGCATTTCAAAATATTCCGGTAAGTTTTCTGCAATTTCCTTACAGTACATATCCTTAAAGCGTCTTGCACAAATGATAATTCCACTGTCCAGTTCATGAACTCTGGATAAAACACTCGCTCCTGATGTACAAATATCTATTTTGGAAATTCCACGCGATTTTAGTATTTCGCTGATTTTTTTCGCATCTTCTGGTTTGAGCATCGCCACAATAATACTGCCCATGCGACCACCTCGTTACATACGATTTAGATATTTATTTACCTCCCAATCAGAGATATCTTCCATAAAATCATTCCACTCTGCCAATTTGGCATCCTTATATATAGAAATAAATTCTTTCCCTAAAACATCTTCTAAA
>CAYVGA010000048.1:0-15246 GCA_964449855.1 uncultured Lachnobacterium sp. | reverse complement strand
AAATTTAATAAAGGGTTAGGGATTTTCCCTATGAAAATTTGGTAGGAGCAGTCGGTAGACTGGGAGAGAAAATTTTGATTTGTCCGGACACGGGCAGTGCTGGCTACGATTGCTATGATTGCTATGCTATGAGTGTCACAAATTCGGTATAACTATTTTTCAAAGCATGGCTATGGATTTCTAATGTCGACATGTGAGGAAAGGTTAATGAGTATTCTTTGTGAAAAAGTATTTTGATAAAAATGGAAAAAATTTACAAGAATTCTTTTGAGATTAGGTGGAATTTTGTATAAAACAGATAAGAAGTTGATTGATTTTATTCGAGGTTTGGACTATAATTATTGTTGGTATACACTAATTATTTTTCAAAACAAGAGGAATATGGGATGGGGTACTTATCTATTAAGCAGACAGCAGAAAAATGGGGAATATCGGGAAGAAGAATACAGATTCTTTGTGTTCAAGGACGAATAGAAGGAGCTACAAAAATAGGTTCCTATTGGGCAATTCCAGAAGAAGCTGAGAAACCAAAGGACGAACGAATAAAGTCGGGTAGATATATAAAGAAAAAACTAGTTTAGAGGTGCTTTATGAAGAGACAACCTGCATGGGATAAATTTGAAGTGGCTTTATTGGTTGAGGCATATTTTACTATTGAGAAAGATAGCAAAAAAAAGGGTGAAGTTTTACAAGAGTTATCAAATAACTTGAGAAGAAAGGCCATTAACGAAGGCAAGGATATTGATGATACATTCCGAAATTTAAATGGTATGCAGTGGCAACTTAGATTTGTAAAATGTGCATTTACGAATAGCAGTATGGGTAGTCACCGACCTTCCAAGATGTTTTGTGATATTGTGAATATGTACATTAACGACAGAGAACTGTTTAATGAAATTGTAATTGAGGCAAAACAGAAAATAAGTCAATGTAAAGAAAATAATGAACAGGAAGAACTGAGAAATCGAGATGAGAGAATGCGAAAAAGTATTACGGAGTATATGTTGTCTACAAGTGTTAAGCAAGGACAAGAGAATATTGAAAAAAAAGTGATTGAAATTGTTGGAAAAAAGTTTGCGTATGGGTATAGATTGGGTTCACCAATTGAAATGATGAAGTTAAGAACGTATATATCTGAAGCTCAACTTGAAATAAGGTATAGTGATGAAGAATTAGAGTTATTGATTCGAAATGCAGGTTTTGTAACTAATGGCAAAGCTTTTGTTGTAACATATGAAGTGGAAAATAAAGTAAACGATACACTAAATGCTATTTTGGTGCAAGGTGTAAAAGTTGTTTATTATGAGTCGTTTATTGAAAATAATAGAGAATGGCTTGAGTCATTTCATGTTTTATCAGAAGATGTGTTAAAAAAGCTACTGATGAAAACAAGGAAAGATATATCATATTCGAAAAATTTTTTGTGCAATGGAGAAAAAAGTACAGAAGAGATAAGCGTTGCAACAGAAATATGTAGAGTATGGGGGAAAGAAACTGTCATATCGGTGGAAGAATTGTCAGCAAGATTGCCATATATTCCATTTGAAAAACTAAGGTTTTATTTATCTGTAAATCATTTTTTTGCGTGGGTTTCGGAAGGGATTTATACACGTATTGAGACACTGGTTGTAACAGAGAAAGAAAAAAGAGATATTATTGAATTTGTTTGTAATGAATGCAAAGATAAAGGATTTGCATCATTGAGTAACATTCCTTTAGGGGATATTGTTGAACAAAATTATGAGCTTTCTGAAACTGCTATTTTAACTTCTGTTTATAACAAATATTTAGCAGATGATTATTTTCTCAATGGAAAAATTCTGACTAAGGAAAAAAAGGAAATAGACGTAAATGTGTTGTTGACTCAAATTTTTACAGAAAAAGAAGAAATTACCTTAGATGAAGCATTAAAAATAGTGGAAGAGTTGACTGGAAAGAGAGATAGGAGAATTGTCTATCCGATATTATACAATACAAAGATTAGAATTGATGAGCAACAATTTATTTCTGATAAAGCGGTTAATTTTGATATTGATGAAACAGATGAAGTGATAGGAATGTTGATAAAAGATAGGTTCGTGGCAATAAAAGAAATTACTACATTTGCAACATTTCCGACATGTGGTCAGAAATGGAATCATTACCTATTGGAGAGTTACTGTTATAGAGTAAGTAAAAAATATGATTATCGTACGAATTTATTTAATGGAAGAAATGCAGGAGCAATTATTGAACAAATAATAGATTGGGATTATAAAGAATTATTGGCACAGGCGGTAGCTAGATCGAAAATCCGATTAGAAGAGAATGAAATTGGTCAATTTTTGTTTGAGGTTGGATACATGGCAAAAAGCAAATTTAATTGGACAACGGATATTGCAGAAAGAGCAAAAAAGATTAGAGAGGAAAATGTTTAATGTATTCGTATACTTACGATGTAGAAACGGGTGGAATATTATTGAATAGTACACCTACAAATTTTTCAAAAGAACCAAGACCCGTTTATGCATATGAAATGGATTTATTAGGTTTTGATAAATTTTTTGAATATGAAAAACAAAATGAAATTCCATATATGTGGGCAGAGGCAAATGTTTATTGGTATAGAGGGACATTAATTGCAAAAGTAAAAGGTGGTGATTTGTATCATGCCCCAGAGCTTATGTTAGAGCGTGATACAAATGGAGATATTCTATTTGGAAAGACAACGGGCTATGTTCTTAGTCCGATAGACATTGACGGTATGTGTAATAAAAATGAAGAGCTACTTACTGTCATTGAAGATTCAACAGTTAAAAAAATTGTTAAGGTCTATGAAAAGTACAGAAAAAAATTAGATATATTTCATGTTGCATTTAGTGGCGGAAAAGATAGTGCAGTACTACTTGAGTTAGTAAAAAAGGCCTTGCCAAGAGATAGCTTTGTTGTCATATTTGGGGATACTGGAATGGAATTTCCCGATACCTACAAGGCGGTGAGTGTTGCTCAAAAGCAATGCGAAGAGGATGGAACACCATTCTATATTTCAAAATCTCATTTTGAACCAGAAGAAAGCTGGAATCTGTTTGGACCACCGGCAAGAGTTCTAAGATGGTGTTGTAGTGTGCATAAAAGTGCACCACAAACATTAAAAATGAGAGAACTTACGGGAAAAAATAACTATGTGGGTCTTGATTTTGTTGGAGTACGTGCTCATGAGAGTGTTGCAAGGAGCAAATATGATTATGAGAATTTTGGAAAAAAACAAAAGGGGCAGTATAGTTACAATCCAATACTTGAATGGACATCCGCAGAAGTGTGGTTGTATATTTTTATGAATAGAATATATGTTAATGAAGCATATAAAAAAGGTAATTCGAGAGCAGGTTGTTTGTTCTGTCCAATGGGAGGTGGGAAAGGTGATTTCTTACAACACGCCTCATATTGTGAAGAAGTAGAAAAATATATTGATATGATTAACTCTATGAACGCTCGAAATGCAGGTGATAAGAATGCACTAGAAACTTATGTTTCAAGCGGTGGATGGAACGCAAGAAAAAATGGTAGAGACCTTTCTATCAATGAACAACGGTATAGAGATGAGATTAAAGATAAGAAGGTTATTATTACGGTTGAAAATCCAAGAACAGATTGGCGAGAATGGATTAAAACAATAGGAGAGATACCATTTGAATATGAGTATACTGATCTAAAAAATGGATACCAGATTACTTGCGATTCAAAGTTGATAAAAAAATATGCATCCGATTTCAAAAGATTTAAGCAAGTATTTAAGAAAGCAGCATCGTGTGTAGGGTGTAAAGTATGTGAAACCAATTGTAGAAATGGTTGTATTTCATTTGACAATGGAAAAGTGGCAATCACGAATTGTGTTGCTTGTGGACAATGTCATGAAATTGATGATGGTTGTTTGCTATATCACTCATTAAGAACATCGAATGGAGAAGGAACTATGAGAAAAGAAAGTATTAATTCGTTTGCAAATCATGCACCAAAGACGGAGTGGGTACAGGAATTTTTTGATTTAGGTGAGGAATACTGGAATGAGAATACGCTCAATAAGAAAAATCAAGAACCTAAATTGAAAATTTTCTTTAGAGATGGTGGATTTACGGATGCAAAGGGTATTCCAACAAGACTTTTTGAAATTGTTTCAAGGTATGGATATAATGATCCGATTACTTGGGGATTATTTATGGCTAATTTTGCTTACAATAAGCAGTGTCGTTGGTATATAGAAAATATGGATACAGGGGTATATTATTCTAGAAGTGATATTAGCGATTTACTTGTTAATAGAGAGAATGTTAAACCTAATGATGCAACATCAATTATCAATGCTTTTAAAAGATTTTGCGCATTACCACTAGGAACTATATTTGATTTTGGTTATGTTGATATGAATGGAAAACAGATTGATTCTTTGTGCAGAACTAAATGTAATATATCAGACAACAGAGTGCTATTATATGCACTTTATGTATTTGCTCAAAAGTGTAACATGGATAAGGAGTTCCATATATCCTATTTGTTTAATGAAGAGATAGAGAGGGATGGAATAAGTCCAGTAAGAATTTATGGTTTGTATGATGAAGAAGAATTAAAATCAATGCTTCTCGGTTTATCAAGTGCATATCCAGAGTTCGTTAATGCAACGTTTACAAATGATTTGAAAACTATAACATTATATAACAAAACCCCAGAAGACGTCTTATCTTTATTTGAGGAGGAACTATAGGATGGCGAATAAGTATTGTGATTATTTTGAAGTAAATGAAGAATATTTTCCTTGTTTTGATGAGTCTGCAATAAATAGTGGCGTTACTTGGGATGATACTTATCCACATAAAACATTTTTAGATTTATTAAATATGACAGAAAAAATGTTGGGCGGGACTACCAATAGATCTCTTTGGATACATGGTGCATATGGAACTGGTAAATCTAAATGTGCGTATGCCCTTAAAAAAATATTAGAGGTTCCAGAGGAAGAAATCAGAGTTTACTGGGATAAGTATGAGCAATTAAGAAATAATAAGTCATTATTGGAGAAACTTCTTGGACACAAAGAACAGGGGATAGTTTGTGCGTATAGATATGCATCAGGAAGTGTTTCGAATCCACAACAATTGTTTATGGCAGTTCAAGAAAGTGTTAAAGTGGCATTGGAGAAGCAGAACATTGAATATAAGGGAGAGAATACTTTAAAAGAATGTGTTATTGCATGGCTGGAGGATCCATACCATAAAAATTTTATTAATGATTTACTTAAAAAACCGGAGTGGATTTCAACTTTTTCGCAAAGTAATGTAGATGAAATTATTAATACATTGCGTAAGAGTGGTGATGTAGCATCATTGATGAACAATATATTTAAGTTGGCAGCCCAAGAATGCATTACAGCGCTTTCTCTTGATGCAGATAATTTGCGAAATTGGCTTTTGGATATAATTAAGCAAAATAATAATTTGAAGATTGTATTTGTGTGGGATGAGTTTAGTGATTTCTTTCGTCAGAACAGGAATTCATTGAGTGAGTTTCAAAAATTGATAGCCATATGTCAGGAGGCACCATTTTACTTTATTGTTGTGACACATCCAATTTCTTCGATAAGTACAAATGATGATTCTTGGAAGATTGTACAACAACGATTTGATAAAGTGGAAATTTCTATGCCATCAAATATTGCGTTTGATTTGATAGCTGATGCATTTAAACCTAAAAAAGAAGCGGCAGAGGCATGGGATGTTTTGACAGATGATTTGTACGCACAAACCCACTCTGCACGTCAGGCTGTTATGAAGGCTGCGGATGTTTCTAAAGAAACAGTAATGAGAAACATGCTTCCGTTGCATCCAGTGGCAGCAATGGTTTTAAAGAATATTGCAACAGCATATCAGGCAAATCAGAGAAGTATGTTTGATTTTATTAAGACGCCGAAGGAGATGGATACCAAGGCTTTCCAATGGTTTATTCAAAACTATGGTCCAGTAGATGACCGTCCACTAATTACTGTGGATATGTTATGGGATTTTTTCTATGTCAAAGGTTCAGGATATTTGTCATCGGATATAAAGTTGATATTAGATACATTTCCGCAGCAGACTATGCTTAACGAGAAAGAAAAGGTTGTTCTTAAAGCAGTACTAATAATGCAGGCAATAGACCAGAGATTGGGAGGAAGTATTGATGTACTTAAGCCTACAGATCAAAATTTGAGCTATGCATTTGAAGGCGATTATATATTTGAAAATGAATGCAAGGGAATTGCTAAGGGATTAGTGGCCAAAGGAGTTCTTATTCTATCACCAATAGGCGATAATAAGAAAGTGTACAATGCAGCTGTTCTAGCTGGGGATGGAGCAAAAATCGAAGGTTATAAAAAAGAGATTAGAGATAAAAGCACAATCTCAAAGTTGGTGGGTGAAGCAGATTTATTGTCTACTGCATTGAGTCTGCCACCGGCATTAAAGCTTAGATATGGAATTGCAGCAGATACGGGAGCTCTTCCAATTGTTACTTCGGCGGACTTTATGAAAATAATGGATGTATTGAGACATAAAGATACGGGATGGCATTTTAAAGCCGTGCTTGCCGTCGCAAAAACAGAAGAGGAGGCTCAAAGCTTTAGAAGTACTATCAGAAATACTGTGTCAAATGAAGAATATCGTGACATAGTGGTAATTGATGCATTATCAACTCCACTTGGAATGGAAGCTTTTGAACATTATGTTGATTATGCTGCAATGGCCCTATATTATCAAGGCAATAACAATCAGCAATCAAAAGATAATGCTCGTAAAGCAAAAGAAGTACTCAATAGAGAATGGAAAGACCGAATTTATAATGGTCAACTGATTGTATATTCCTATACAAATAAGGAGGGTGAAAAAGCAAATAACGCATCAGAAGTATATGCGATTTTACAGACAATAGTTCTTAATAAGTATACTCATGTAATGGATTTTACAAAAGGATTGACGGAAACACAGTTAAAACTTACGAATGCAAAACAGGTTGCTCGATATGGTTTAGGTGGAGCGGAGATTAAAGGATTAATTGCAGGATGTGAAAAAAGTGTTCTTGGCAATGTTTGGAATAAAACAGAATATTGGAATGATACAAATTTGTCGGGAGAGCATATAGTTGTAATTAAAAAGGCTGTCGACAAGATTATTAAGAGTTCATTTGATTATAGCGGAAAGATTTCTATAGGTGAGATTTATGATTATCTTGAAGGGACATTTGGCTTTTCACAGTGTAATTTGTCCGCTTTTGTCACAGGCTTTTTATTGAAAGAGTATAGTGATAATCCTTATAGAAGCATGAATGAAGAAGGACATAGAGAATCTATGACACCAGACAAATTAGCTGAAATGATAGGGAACTATATTGGAAAATCACCAAAGACAACTTATATAGTGAACCTGACTGATGAAGAGAAGGCATTCTATGAATTAACGGAAAAGGCATGGGGAATAGAGGGTGATAAATGTACTTCGCCAAGTCATGCAGGATCTTTAATTAAGTCTAAGATGAAAGGACTTGGTTATCCGGTATGGTGTTTAGAAGATGTGGATAGTTCTGGCGTGTTCGATCTGGTTAAAAGGTATATTTCGTTGGTTCAGAGTGAAGGGGATAAGTCGCATGACATTGCTAATGAGATAGGAAAAATTGCAATTCAACGTCCGTCTTCTGCTGAAAATTTAAAGAATCTGTTGACACAAGATAATTGTAGATGTGGTATGGGGCAGTTTCTTGTCAGATTTGAAAATGGAAAACTTTTAAATCTGGCTAAAGAAATTGGTGCAGAAAATATCTTGCTAACAGATATAAAAAATGTTTTTTCAGTGGAATATTCAGCTTATTGGAATGATTCTACAGGAGAGGATGAATTACATAAGTTGATAATCGAATATGAGTTGGTTAAGGAAACGAATTTGCTCTTGAATACTATGTGTAATTCCGTGGATGAAGCGTTTAAAGCATGGCGAGAAACACTAAAATTTATTGGTTTTTCTCATGAAGCAGTAAAGGGTAAATATCCTGTACTAAATAAGCTGTTTTCAATATTATTTAAGATTGCTAAAAAGGAAGATTTGCTACCTGTAGACATGAAGCAGTTTGTTGAAGAATTGAAAGTTCATATTTCTGAAATAAAAGGAATTATAGAAAATAAGTTGTCAGTGTTTATTGAAATATATAAACCGTATTTGGATGGTTTTAACGATGTGGAATGTGACGATATTCGAAAATCAATTACTACAGATATGTTCATTTTGGATATTACACAAGGCAATGCGAATGTAAAAAAAGCAGCTGACGAGTACAGAAAGAACCAGATAAAAACTCAAATGTACAAGCTTTGGAGTGATAAGGCAGATGGAACTAAAAATCCGAGAGTTTGGTCTGAAAGATTTCGAATACCTATCTTGTGTTGTATCAAGTCAGATGCTTATTCTGCTGCGAAAAAAGCGTTTTCTGTTTTAAATTCAAGTGTTCATAGCGACGCAGATATTAAGAGTACTATTGAGTTTTTGGAAAAAGCAAGCTTTTTTAAAGAAATTGCAGATGCTAGTTATAGGGACAACTGTTTCCGCGAGGTGGTTATTGGTGAATATGCTAAAATTTTAAGTGACTTGAATTATGTGAAGGATGTTATTGACACTATGGGTTACGATGTATATGAATGGATAGATAATCCAGAAGTGAAAAATAAGATTAAGGCATTAGCAACAGCGGAATATAATGCGGGTGGTAGCGATAGTGTTATTGGTTTTATTAAGACAATGCCTGATGCCGATCTTAAGAATTGGTTAAGTGAGTTAGTTAAAAAGGATATGGATTTAGGACTTAGAATTATATCAAGTGGAGGAAAATAGAATTATGCTATGTTTGGAAGTTGCTAAATATATTGAAACGCCAAAAGGGTTACCGTTTTTTTATGCAGTGGGTGATATCGAGTATATGGATATTTTAAATGAATTAAAGCAAAATGGCTTGTCTGTAGTTAGAGTAAGTCAATTTTGCCATAGCAATGATAGATTTCCAGACATAGATGAAATGATTGATTATTTTCGGACGCTTGATTTAGATTTTAAGGAGAATAAATATGTAGTAGTAGGCTTAGGTGAATACCTTGCGTTACGTGGGAGTGAGGATGCAAAACAAGTATTGCGTCGATTAAAGAATGTTACTCTTGGTAACGCAAGGGTAGTCCTTTTGTTGCGTGCAATTGCAAGGCAAGTTAAAGATATTGCAATAGAAGATAATAGAATTGTTGCAAAGAAATTAGTTTATATCAGTGAAAAAACTCTCACTAATATTAGTGTTACAAATAATAAGTTTTTAGATCCTAAAGAGAATGCTCATGGTGTTAAAAAGTTGTTATTTAAATTGGAAGAGGGAGTAACGGGTTGTATTGAAATGTTTTCAGAACTTAATTACTCAGATTCAATATTACCTATGGTGATAGTAGATAGAGCATTTACTGTATTAAGCAGAATGTATTCAGAATTACTTCGAGTGGAGACCTATGGAAAAGAAGAACAATGGATGATGCTACTCGATAAAGTTTTGGGAAATACGGATTATTGGCAGAGAAACTTAGATAGTTATTTGAATTATGAAGGTGAGATACAAGATTATTTGTTAGTGGAAGGATATAAAAGTTGGATATATTTTTTGAACTTGAAATTGCATCAAGATAAAATACAAAATGAATATCTTAGTTATGTAGTAAAGCTAACGAATGATGCAGAGCAATTGAAAAATAATATATTAATTGAAATTACAAAAGTACCTCATCAAGATAAGAGATACAAAAAATTATATGCTGCTCGAAAAAGTTTAGTTAAGAATTTTTCTGAATCAGATATTGCCATTTTCATAGCAGAAAATAAGGTGAATCCAAAAGAAGAAATATATAGGTACACCGATAATACTAATTTAGAAAAAGAGCAAATAATATGTTGGATTGCAGAACATGGGTGGAACGATATTATTCCACAAATATATCCCGAGTTGGGAATGTATATGAAGCAATATCATTTTGACTGTGGAAGTGTTTCTGCACAATTAACAGAATATTTTGATTTATATAAAAGGCAAAAAGTAGAAAATTATATACTTGAGAATTTTATGCACTTGGTTTATCAATACGGTAAGAGTTATTTGTATACTAAGCTACAGACAAAAAATGTTGCTATTAATAAAATTGATAGTAAGGAGCTGACGAAACTTTACTGGATTGATGCTTTGGGAGTAGAATATTTGTCTTACATAACAGAGTTAGCTAGAAGGAAAGGATTATCTATACATATTGATGTTGCACGAGCAGATTTACCGACAATTACATCTGTAAACAAATCGTTCTATGATAATTGGACTGGTTTAAGTAAATATAAGGAAGATGAACTTGACGAAATAAAGCATAAGAAAAAAGGTGGCTACTTTTATACAGAAGAGAAGAAACCTATTCATCTGGTGAAAGAGCTAGATATAATTAAGAAAGCTATAGAGTGTGCAAAGACATCTTTGGCAATGCATGAATGCTGTCAGTTTATCATTGCAAGTGATCATGGTGCATCGAGATTGGCGGTGTTAAAAAGGGATGAAAATCCTCATCCAACCGATACTCAAGGAGAGCATTCAGGAAGATGTTGCAAAATATATGAGGAAAGTAATAGAGAGTTTATTATTGAAGAAAATGGATACTTTGTAAGAACGGACTATGGACGCTACAAAGGAAGCCGACAGGCAAATGTAGAAGTACATGGAGGAGCATCTCTTGAAGAAATTCTGGTGCCAATAATAACATTGACACTAAAGAAACAGACAGAGGTGGATATTAGGGTATTAAATGCGGATTCTTTGCAAGCAGATAGACATAGTGGAACATGTATTGATTTGTATATTTCAGATATCGTAAATGTAGATAAAGTGGCGGTAATAGTAGATGGAATAAAGTATCCTGCAAAATGTAAAGATAAAACACATTATGCTGTTGTACTGACAGATATTAGACGTCAGAAAGAATGTGAAATGGATGTTTATGATGGAGATGATTTGATTGGTACAAAAAGATTATTAATAAGAGGAAAGACTGCAAGTATAAATAGCGATTTTGATGATTTATTTTAATGTGGAGGTTGTTAAATGGATTGTTCTGAAAAACTGAGGAATTGTTTTGACGAGATGGTAGTATATAAAGACCTGAAGAAGACTAATTTCTTTTCAGCACTGAGTTTGCCCGCATTTATGCGAGACTGGTTGTTGAAAAAGTTTGAGGATGATAACGGAGAATTTGATAAAGAGGAATTGACTCGTTTTGTAAAGAAATTCATTCCTCGAAAGGATGATTGGAATGCTATCAAGAATCGGATTATAGTTGAAGGGGAAAAGGTAAAGTTCTTAGCAAAAATATCAATTAATATCGATATTAGTACAGGTGAGATTTCATTTGCACTTCCAGATTTTGGATTAGGTTTCAAAGATACAATTATTGAAAGCTATGTGTGGGATACCTGTAAAGAGGAACTTGTAAGAAATCAAGATACGTGGGGGATGATAGAATTGGGATATCGTGCTCCTGATGATTTTGATATTGAGTTTGAATATGAAAAGAAAACTTCTAAAGCTAAAGGCTCTAAAACTGGTAAAATCAAATTGATTTCGTTTAAGAATTTCTGCCCATATAATATTGCTCTTGATGTATATAAAGATGCTAGAAAAGATTTTACAACGGGAGAATGGTTAGATATTCTGCTCGGAGCGGTTGATTATAATGCTGCTGGATATAAGTCTGAAGAAGAAAAACTAACTATGCTCACACGATTGCTTCCATTTGTGGAAAAACGATTGAATTTGATTGAGCTTGCACCGAAAGGAACAGGAAAGTCATATTTATTTGGGAATGTGAGTAGATATGGTTGGTTATCATCTGGTGGAGTTATGAGTAGAGC
The DNA here is from genome assembly GCA_964449855.1 of uncultured Lachnobacterium sp. Taxonomy (GTDB): domain Bacteria; phylum Bacillota; class Clostridia; order Lachnospirales; family Lachnospiraceae; genus Roseburia. The sequence continues at coordinate 3,283 of CAYVGA010000048.1, read as the reverse complement.
AAAAATGTTCTATGATCAGACGAAGCGACGAGAAGGATTAATTGCAGGGAGTGATTTTGTTACTTTGGATGAAGTACAAACAATAAAGTTTACAGATACAGACGAGATGAGAGCCGCATTAAAAGGATACTTGGAACAGGGAAATTATACGGTAGGGGATTATAAAGGTGTAGCGGATGCAGGAATGATTTTATGTGGAAATATTCGTAAGGAAATTATGGATGCAGACGGATATGAAAATATGTTTATTGAACTTCCAGAAGTGTTTCACGAATCTGCATTAATCGAACGTTTTCATGGTTTTATTAAAGGTTGGAATATACCGAGAATGAATGATGATTTAAAAGTATGTGGTTGGGCATTGAATTCAGAATATTTTTGTGCAATAATGCATGATTTACGCAGTGATATGTCATATAGATCGATTGTAGATGAATTGATAGTGGTACCAGATGGTGCAGATACTCGAGATACGGAAGCAGTAAAAAGAATAGCAACAGCCTATTTGAAGTTGATTTTTCCACATGTTCAAAAGGCCTCAGACATATCTACTCGTGAATTTAAACGATATTGCTTAGATAGAGCTAGGCGTATGAGAGACACTATTAAATATCAGTTGGGATTATTAGATGTGGAATATGCAGGCAAAGATTTACCGATATTCACAATAAGAGAAGTTGAGGAGTAGTATGAAATGGCAAAGTGTTATGTATGTGGCAAAGAAAATTTAAGCAAGAATGAGATTGGTCTTGTTAAGAAGATGATAGACAAAAAGAGCACAATGTTCTATTGTTTGCCATGTTTGGCAGAATATTTTGAAGTAACGGAAGAAGAATTAATTGCAAAAATAGAGGAGTTCAAAGAAGAAGGGTGTACGCTTTTTAAGTGAGGTATGTATGAAATCATGTATATATGCAGACAATGCAGCAACATCAAAATTAGATATAAAAGCATTTGAAGCAATGAAAAAATATATGCTAGAGGAATATGGAAATGTTTCACAACAGTATTCATTTTCAAGAATTCCTAAGTTAGCACTTAGAGAAGCAAGAGAGATGATTGCAGAATGTATTAATGCTGAGCCAGAAGAAATTTATTTTACTTCTGGTGGTACAGAAAGTGATAATTGGGCTTTAAAAGAGAGTATACATTATCCCACGACAGTAGTAACCAGTACGATAGAGCATCATGCAATATTAAATGCCTGCAAGCATATAGAAAAAAATGGTGGTAGAGTTAAGTATGTAAATGTTGATAAATTTGGTGTTGTGGATAGAGAAATATTTGCAAAGTATTTAAAAGATGCACAACTTGCTTCAATTATGCTTGTAAATAATGAAATAGGAACTATTGAACCTGTTGCTGAATTGGCACAGATGGCTCATAGAGAGAATGTGTTATTTCACACAGATGCAGTGCAAGCGTTAGGACATATTTCTGTTGATGTAAAGAAATTAGGGGTGGATTTATTGTCTGCTTCTGCACATAAGTTTAATGGTCCTAAAGGAATAGGTTTTTTATATATTAAACATGGAACTTCGATATCGCCATACATTGATGGAGGAAAACAGGAACAAGGGTTACGAGCAGGAACAGAAAATGTTGCGTCCATAGTTGGCATGGCAGTTGCATTAAAAAATAATATTGAAAAGATAGATGAAAATGGTCACTATATTCGTCGCCTAGAAAATATTCTAATACAAGGATTAAGTGATGCTAAAATTAATTTTGTGCGAAATGGAATAAACCATATTCCTGGCAATTTGAGTCTTTCTTTTTGGGGATATGAAGGTGAAATGCTTTTGCATAGATTGGATTTAATGGGAATATATGTTTCAACGGGTTCTGCATGCGATAGTGTTAAGACACAGATATCACATGTGTTAAAGGCGATCGAGTTAGAGGAAATGTACGCTAGAGGTACTATTCGAGTTTCACTAGGTAGAGACAATACAGAAGAGGATGCACAGGAAATATCTAATGCAATTATTAAAATTATGAGAGGCAAAACTGTACAGTAAGAATGGTAGGTAAATGAAATGAAAACAGTGTACGATCCTGCTTAAAGTTACTTGGGGGACTTTAGACCGCAAATAACTTTATACCAAGAATTGTGAGAAAAATTTAATTTAGATGGGATAGATGTTGATTATTTTAAGTGGGAACATGTTAAGATGATTGAAGCTGGGAATTTGAGTAAGGAAATTAATAGAATTTCATCGGATTGTGGAGAAATATATGCGTATGAGATAGTTTTGCCAATTATCTCTAGTTTTTAGCAAAAAACAGATTGATAAATTATGACAGTTCAGATAGTTATTATCTTGTACTTGCTGATGAATAGGAATTGCAGATGCCATAACGAGAAAAGTTTGAGATTGATATTGTTTTTGTCGTTTATGAATTTAATTTTGAAATGGAGATATAAGTATGTTAGCTGAGATGATTTTTGCAGGAGAATCGGAAAATGTAGAATTTAAAGAGGATATTCCCGCCAAAAGTGAGAAATATATGAAGTCAGTTGTTGCATTTGCAAATGGAACAGGGGGAAAGCTGATTTTTGGAGTGCAAGATAAGACTTTGGAGATAAGCGGTTTTCACAAGGATGAAATTTTTAAAAAGATGGATGCCATTACAAATGCAATTTATGATAGTTGTGAACCTAAAATCACACCCAAAGTTGCGGTTCAGGAGATAAATGGAAAATCCGTAATTGTAGTAGAAATTTTAGAAGGGATGCAAAAACCTTATTATATAAAAAGTCTTGGTATGTTGGAGGGGACTTTTGTTAGAGTGTCGGGTACAACGAGAAAAGCGATGACGTACATGGTACAGGAATTGATTATGGAAGGGACAAATCGCAGTTTTGACCAAATGGAAACAAGTCAAGTGGTTTCGGAGGAAGAAGTTGCAGGGTTTTGTAATAAAATGTATCAGTATGCATTAGAGTTGTGTCCAAGCGATGAGGCAAGAAAATTGTTACCTAGAGTAAGCAAAAATCAGTTGTTATCGTGGAAATTGATTTTTGAACGAGAAGGACAAATTATTCCGTCTAATGGATATTTGTTGTTAGCAGGGGATAATGATGCTTTTCCGGAAGCTACCATTCAATGTGCAGTTTTTAAAGGAACAGTACGGGATATTTTTATTACAAAAAAAGAATTTTCGGGAGCAATTTATCAACAGATAGAAGATGCATATCATTTTGTTTTGCAACATATTAATCTTGGTTCACGCATAGAAGGGATTGCAAGACAGGATATTTACGAATTGCCGATAAGAA
>CAYVGA010000047.1:0-15400 GCA_964449855.1 uncultured Lachnobacterium sp. | reverse complement strand
TTGAAGAAGATGAGAAAAAGCAGACTGATTATGTAAAGAAAAGCTATAAACAGGGTGAATTTACAGAATTTTATGTCGGAAGCGAACGTGTCGGCTATCGTGCAGAAGAAGACGGGCTTTTGATGTGGCGTGGGAATTATTTAAACCGCAGCGAAGAAGTAAAACTATCATGGCATGAAATTAGAAATAGGATTGCAGCTTACATTGCTGCAGAAGAATATTTAAAACCCGAACAGGTGCCGCAATGGAAAGAAGAAGAGCCGATAGTGGAAACTTACGAGCAGTTAAGTTTATTTCCAAGTTTTGAGGAGCAGGTCGGCATTGTCAGTGCGGCGCAGGCTGAGAAAAAGGAATTTATGTCGCAGGATTTTCATGTTACAGATGCACAGCTTGAAATCATTCTTAGAAGCGGAGGCGGCAGAACAGACAGCCGAAAGCGTATTTATGCAAAATATTTGTATGGCAGGACGCCGGAGGAAATGGTAGATTTTTTGCAGAAAGAATATGGCACGACCGGAAAAGGATTTGATTTTGACGGAACATCACTTTCGGTATGGTTCGATGAAAGCGGTATGCGTGTCGGTCATGGTATGTCTGCATTGGAATATACCGTAAAACAGTTAGATTGGCAGGAAATAGAAGCACATATTCGAAAAATGATAGAAGCAGGTAGCTACATGGGCATGGATGAAGCGTTTCTTATAGATGTGGTAGAACGGAAACGGATTGCCAACGATATATGGGTATTTTTCCGTGACGGAATGGGGCAGTTTCCGGAAAGTCTTTTGGCAGAAAAGGGCGGCTACCAGGCAAATTTGGAACATATCATGGCACTTTTGGAAACAGAAGAAGGCAGGGAGATTGTAGCACAGGAGGTTGCAGATGCAGATATTCTGCTTTTGACAGGAGAAAAGAAACTGCGTTTTAAGTATGTGAAATCGCCGGATTATTTACTTTCAGAAATTGAGGATTTGGAGCTGCCGAAACGGGAATTTCCACAGCCGGATTTTGTGGAAGTGAGGAATGAGGATTTCATCACGCAGGACGAAATTGATTACCGTTTGACGAGAGGAAGCGGTTTTGAACATGGCAATTTTCGTATTTATGACTATTTCATGCAGCACCATACAAAAGAGGAAAATGCTGCATTTTTAAAAGCAGAGTATGGAACAGGAGGCGGTTCCCATGCACTTGTGGGAAATGACAGCAGCCACGAAAGTCACGATGCAAAAGGGATTTTATTAGAAAAAGGGAATTATGGCAGTCCGTTTGCAAAGGTGCTTTTAAACTGGAATGTGGTGGAAAAAAGAATCCGCCAGCTTGTGGATGCAGATAAATATCTTTCACCGGAAGGAAAAGAAGCGTATGCGGCATACAAGCAGGAAGAAGCAGAAAAAGCCATGCAGAGGGAGCAGGAAAAGTTGGAGCATGGAATCCGTCTGGAATGCAAAAATGCCATTGAGAAAACCATTGCAGATAATTTTGACGGTTATACCTTAGCTTCCGATGCGGCGCAGATTGTTATAAATCAGTATGGAACTGAGCGTGTGGAATTTATTCTTGCAAATACGCTTATCAGGAAAAAAGAAGACGGACGTATTTCGGAAGATAATAAAAAGTGGGCGGCAGAGATAACAGCGTATGCTGACTGGAGTACAAGGGAGCTGGTAGTGGAATCCCATCCCGCAGTATTGAATGGATTTGTAAATCAGGCAAGAAAAGTTTTCACTTTGGAGCAGGAAAAAGAAACAGAGCAGGATTTGGCAGATAGTATCTCAAGTGATATAGAAGATAAATCGGAACGTGTGGAAAAAGGACAGGAAAATGAGTCTGTAGGTGGAGATGATTTTATATCAGGAAAAGAAGAAAATACATCTGCTGTAACAGGCACACAACGGAAATTTACAGAACGATTGGGAAGATATGTTTCGGGTTATGCAGCGACAGCCAATGTAGAAAACCAGAAAGAAACAGATACGCAGGCATTAGAAAATCTTTCGCCGAAAAATGATGTTTTGTTACAGAATCATTCTTTGCAGCATACGGAAACGCAGTTGTCAGAGGCACAGAAAAAGCCACAGAAAACACAGCTTCCGATAGCCAATTATCATATCACACCGGACATGACAGAGCAGACAGGCAGGGGCTTTGCTGCAAAAGAGAAATTCCGTCAGAACATCGAAGCTATTCGTACCTTAAAAACAATTGAATCCAAACAGAGAAATGCCACACCGCAGGAGCAGGAAATTCTAGCCAAATATGTCGGCTGGGGCGGTCTTGCTGAAGCATTTGACAGCAGTAAAGCAGACTGGAGAAACGAATATCAGGAATTAAAAGAATTGTTATCTGCAGAAGAATATGTGCTTGCAAGGGAAAGTACGTTAAATGCCCATTACACCAGTCCTGTTATTATTCAAACGATGTATCAGGCATTGGAAAAGATGGGATTTGAAAAAGGAAACGTGCTTGAGCCATCAATGGGAATCGGTAATTTCTTTGGTATGCTGCCGGCGAAGATGAACGGAAGCAGGCTGTACGGTGTGGAACTTGATGGTATTACAGGAAGAATTGCAAAGCAGTTATATCCAAAAGCAGATATTAAGATAGCAGGATTTGAAAAAACAGATTATCCGAATGATTTTTTTGATGTTGCAGTCGGCAATATTCCATTTGGGCAGTACAAAGTGCCGGACAGGGAATATGACAGATATAATTTTCAGGTGCATGATTATTTTTTAGCGAAAACATTAGATAAGGTACGTCCGGGAGGTGTGATTGCATTTATTACCTCAAAAGGAACGCTGGATAAAAAGAATCCATCGTTCCGTCGCTATTTAGCAGAACGTGCAGAGTTGTTAGGTGCGGTACGTCTTCCAAATACGGCATTTAAAGAAAATGCAGGAACGGAAGTAACATCGGATATTTTATTTTTAAAGAAGCGTGACAGGGTACGTCACATTGAGCCGGATTGGGTATATTTAAAAGAGAATGAGGACGGAATTGTAGTAAATTCTTATTTTGCTGAATATCCGGAAATGGTGCTTGGAAAAATGGAGATGGTATCCGGTCCTTATGGCATGGAAAGTACCTGCAAGCCAAATTTATCTGTTCCATTTGCAAAGCAGCTTTCCGATGCAGTTGCAAAGATAGAGGGAAGCATTGATGAGATAGAATTAGAAGAAGCAATGGAACGTCAGGCAAGCCTTCCTGCTGATCCTGCGGTGAAAAATTATAGCTATACCATCGTGGAGGGGGAAGTGTATTATCGTGAAAATTCTATTATGCAGCCTGTGAATGTGCCGGATAAGACAAAGCAGAGGATTAAGGGCATGGCGGCAATCCGTGACTGTACAAGGGAACTTTTGGATTATCAGTTAGCAGAATATCCGGAAGATATGATAAAAAACAAGCAGACGGAACTAAATGAATTATATGATGCCTTCGTGCAGAAATTTGAAATGTTAAATGCGAGGGCAAACAAGCTGGCATTTTCGCAGGATTCTTCTTATTGTCTGCTTTGCTCACTGGAAAAATTAGATGATGAGGGCAACTTTAAAGGCAAGGCAGATATGTTTAGCAAACGCACAATTAAACGTGCAGAGGCGGTTACAAGCGTTGACACGGCAAGCGAGGCACTTGCGGTATCTCTTTCGGAAAAGGCAAAAATAGACCTTGCTTATATGTCGAAGCTTTGCAGAAAAAGTGAGGAAGACATTATAAAAGAGCTTTCGGGTGTTATTTTTAAGAATCCTACCACAAATTTATGGGAAACGGTTGACCAGTACCTAAGCGGCAATGTTCGTTCAAAATTAAGCACGGCAGAACATTATGTCCAAAAGAATCCGGAGTTTGCGATAAATGTATCGGCATTAAAAAACGTGCAGCCCAAAGACCTTGACGCATCAGAAATCGAAGTCCGTATCGGTGCGACATGGCTGAAACCCAAGTATATCGAAGATTTTATGAAAGAAACATTCGGTATGCCTGCCTATTTTTTTGCAAGGGGAAAAGTAAGCGTACAGTATTCCAAAACGTTGGGACAATGGAAAGTGAATGGCAAAAATGAGGATAAAGGCAATACGCTTGTTTCCATGACTTATGGAACAGGAAGGGTAAATGCCTGTAAGATTTTAGAAGATTCCCTAAATTTGAAAGATACCCGCATTTTTGATACCATAGAAGAAGACGGTGTGGAAAAAAGAGTTTTAAATAAAAAAGAAACCATGCTTGCCAGCCAAAAGCAGGAGGCAATCAGGGAAGCGTTTAAGGACTGGATATTTAAAGATGCCGAACGGAGGCAGGAAGTCTGCAAAACTTATAACGAATTATTCAATTCCAGAAGACCGAGAGAATTTGATGGCTCGCATTTAAAATTTCCAGGCATGACACCGGATATTCAGTTAAAACAACATCAGTTGAATGCTGTAGCACGCCAGTTATATGGTACAAATACCCTGCTTGCACATACGGTGGGAGCAGGGAAGACGTTCGAAATGATAGCGGCTGCGATGGAAAGCAAACGGCTTGGATTGTGCAGAAAAAGTTTATTTGTTGTGCCAAATCATTTGACGGAGCAGTGGGCAGGAGACTTCTTACGTTTATATCCGGGGGCAAATATTTTAGCGGCAACCAAGCGTGATTTTGAGCCTGCAAACCGTAAGAAATTCTGCTCAAGAATAGCAACGGGCGAGTTTGATGCTGTCATTATCGGACATTCACAGTTTGAACGGATTCCGCTTTCTGCAGAACGTCAGGCGGCAATGATTGAGAAGCAAGTAAGTGAAATTGAGGCAGCAATTGAAGCGGCAAAAGCAGAAAAAGAAGAACGTTATACCATTAAGCAGATGGAACGTACAAGAAAAAATCTGACAGCAAAACTGGAACGATTATATAATGAAGCAAAGAAAGATGATGTGATAACGTTTGAACAACTGGGTGTAGACAGACTCTTTGTAGACGAGAGTCATTTTTATAAGAACCTTTTTTTATATACAAAAATGCGGAATGTGGCGGGGATTGCACAGACGGAAGCACAGAAATCCACGGATATGTTTGCAAAATGCCGCTACATGGACGAATTAACGGGCTGTACCGGAATCACATTTGCGACAGGAACGCCTATCGCAAATTCGATGACGGAACTCTATACAAATATGCGTTATTTACAGTATGAAACGCTTCAGAATATTGGTTTAGGCAGCTTTGATGAATGGGCATCGACCTTTGGGGAAACGCAGACCGCCATAGAATTAGCCCCGGAGGGAACAGGTTATCGTGCCAAGACGAGATTCTCGAAATTTTACAATTTGCCGGAGTTAATTTCACTTTTTAAGGAATGTGCCGATATTCAGACTGCCGATATGTTAAACCTGCCTGTGCCGGAAGCAGAGTATGAAAACGTGGTATTAAAACCGAGTGAGTACCAAAAACAAATGGTGGAATCCCTTGCAGAGAGGGCAGAAGCTGTCCGAAACAGACTTGTAGAACCTTATCAAGACAACATGTTGCGGATAACAAATGATGGAAGAAAACTGGCATTAGACCAGCGTTTAATCAACGAAATGCTGCCCGATGCCGAAAATTCAAAGACAACAGTTTGTGCAGAGAAAGCATTTGAAATTTGGGAGCAGACAAAAAACAAAAAATCAACCCAGTTAATTTTTAGCGATTTGGCAACACCAAAAGGAGATGGAACATTTAATGTCTATGATGATTTAAAAAATAAATTGGTAGCAAAAGGCGTGCCGGAGGAAGAAATTGTTTTTATTCATCAGGCAAATACAGAGGCACGAAAAACGGAGCTGTTTGCAAAAGTAAGAAGCGGACAGGTTCGTTTTTTACTTGGTTCTACAGCTAAAATGGGGGCGGGTTGCAACGTGCAGGATAAATTAATTGCTCTCCATCATGTAGATGTGCCGTGGCGGCCTGCAGATATAGATCAACAGGAAGGTCGAATTTTAAGGCAGGGAAATCAGAATGAAAAAGTTAAGATTTTTCGATATGTAACCGAACAAACATTCGACTCCTACAGCTGGCAGCTGATCGAAAATAAGCAGAAATTTATCGGGCAGATAATGACAAGTAAATCTCCGGTACGAAGTTGTGAGGACATTGATGAAGCGGCATTAACCTATGCGGAGGTAAAGGCACTTGCGACTGGTAATCCATATATCAGGGAAAAGATGACACTTGATGTTGATGTGTCGAAATTAAAGTTGTTAAAAGCAAATCATACCAGTCAGATTTACCGCATGGAAGACAATATTTCCAAGCATTATCCGATGAAAATAGCGGCATTAACGGAGCAGATAGCAGGCTATAAAGCAGATATTTTAACTCATGCAGCGAATCGTCCAGCAGACAAGGAAGCATTTGCAATGCGTGTCGGAAATCGTGCTTTTACAGAGAAAAAAGAAGCAGGAATGGCGTTAATTGAGATGTGCAGAATGGCAAAACAGTCTAATACAGCCATTGCTATTGGGGAGTATCGAGGCTTTAAAATGGAAGTATCTTTTGACGCATTCTTTTCCAAATTTGCCATTACATTAAAAGGGCAGTTGAGCCATAAAGTGGAAATCGGGGCAGATGCACTTGGTAATATCCAGCGTTTAAATAATGCTTTAGAAGCAATGTCACCGAAAATGGCAGAGGCAGAACAGCAACTTGCCAATGTACAGAAGCAGTTGGAAACAGCAAAAGAGGAAGTGAAAAAGCCGTTTGAAAAGGAAACAGAACTGAAGGAAAAGCTAGAACGTCTGTCAGAGTTAAATGCCCTGCTTAATATGGACGAGCGTGGCGATAATTCTATTGGAATGGAGATGGAAGAATCGCAGACAGAAATGCCACAAGTAGCAGAAACTTCGGTGGTAAAAGAATCAATTGCTTATGGTGCTTCCGTGCTACAGAAGAATGGCATTGTGGCAGCGTTTAAGAGCCGGACAGAACAGTTTTTTCAGAATATCGGGGAATATTCGCTGGCGGATATTGAGCAGGATATTAAGGATTATGTTCAGGAAAAAATAGAAGAATATGGATTGGATGCAAAGATTATGGATATGGCTGTTATCGGAAGCAGAAGCAGGGGAATTGGGCAGAAAACCGCAGATTTAGACATTGCATTAGAGTTTATAGGCAGTGAAAGAGAAGACGCATTGTTTGAAATTTTGCATGAGGATTCATTTGCAGTAGAGGGGATAAAGGTTGATATTAACCCGATAAAAGCAGAGAAAACAGGAACATTGGAAACATATCTTCCAAAGGCGGAAAAGTACCTTGCAGAGAAAAAGAATGTCTTACAGCAGGGTAATACAAAGCAACATGGCAGAATCTCTATAAAGGAGAAATTAGAGGAAAAGAGGGCTGTGATAATGTCACAAAGCAGGGAAAAACCGAAGCAGAAGGAACATATAAAAAGCGGGAAAAAATGGCAGGAATTGTAATGAGAGACGGTGTACTTTTAAAATTTATTTTTGAAATTTGATTGAGAGAAAACACCCCTTTACAACTTTTATGCTATAAAGGGGTGTATAGAAAATGGAAAGGGGGTTAAGATTCAGTATTATTATCAGCAGCGTACATTTCAATTTCCTTTGCCATTGCATCAAGAGTTCCCTGTAGTGCCGCTGCATCTTCAGTAGTGTATTGTCCCACAACGCTTAGAACGCATTCGCCGTCGAAGCTGATGACAGAAATTTGCATACCAGGCTTTTGCTTCAGAGGACCACCGAACATACCTCCGTTAGGAATCAAATCACCCAGTGCATGAGCTTGACAAGAAATATTTCCCAGATTCGTCAAACCAAAACCAAAACTGCCATAAATCTTGCTGGCACCCTTCAAGAGCACAACCATTGGCAGTGTTCTGGAAGCTGCATGCAAAAAAGGCATTCCTTTCAGACCGGCTAAAGGATCTTCTTTGACGGCATCGGTTTGCTTAGACACCTCTGCCAATGTATCAGAAAAACTGCCTGCAACACCGTTTTCCAACAACGTAGGAAGTGTGCCGGACATATTGCATAAGCCTTCGGATTCGCCTTCCTTACAGTGTCGGCGCAGATCCATCATGGCTGTTATACTCATAGCGGAAGATGCATCAACCTCTGGCATAGATGCATAGGTCTGATATAGTGCTGTTAGCAGCAAATCATTGACAGTTGCACCGATTTCCTTTGCTTTTTTGCGGGCTGCACTCATTATTTCAGCAGATATAACTTTGCGTACGAAACGCAGTTGTCCCTGATTTTGACTAGGATAAGGATACGACATTTTGACACCGGAAAATGGACTGCCAAGTAAAGATTTCATATCTTTTAGATCTAATTTTTCATAAACCTTTTCTGGTGCCCGACTGCCATTCTTTATTTCCAATGTTTCAGCAGATCCTGTTTCCAAAATCATGTTATAGGCTTCCACAAGCTTGGCAAGCAGATACTTTCCGTCACTGCCATCAACGATCAGATGACTGATACGGACAACCATAGAACTGGCATCTTTACTTTGAACTAATGTAACGTGCATCTGCACCTTGTCCTCTGGATACATAGGTATAAGGGACAGAGAGTTTGCAGTTACTGCTGGGTCATCTGTGGTTTCAACATAGAGGAAGTAGTTCGTTTCCTTTATATCATTATTAATATGCCAGTAAGCCATGGCTCCGTCAGTGAAAAAGTTACTATGCAGCACATTTACACTTTCTATCACAGCCTTTACAGCAGCACGGAGTATATCTGCATCTACCAAACCGGGATAATTCAGTATAAAACGTATTGTGTTGTCGTTAAAGTCATGGAGCAGGTACTGGCCTATTTCACCACCGCCTGCGGGTATAATTTTGGGCAAAGCCATAGTTGATTTCTCCTTTCATAACGTTCGCATTGTTACCTCTTTTTTTATTAAAATTAGTATAACAAAGTGAAAAATGTGAAACAACAAACAAAAAAAGGAGTCTGTCGGAACTCCGACAGACTTCTTCGAATTGTTGGATTTTATTTTAATATCCTGCGTTTAGAAGCTCTGGGACAGTTTTTTTTATGATTTCGGCAATTTCTTTGCATATATCCTCTGTCGTACAATCGAGATTCCCATCAGCCCATTGCTGATATGTATTCATGACACCGCCAACAAAAAAATGAATACGGATAGGAAAAAAGGAATGCTTTGGGATTTCCTCATGAGCCTCAAGATAGTTTATAATATCACCCGCTATCATCTGCCGACATTTATCTAGCGTTTTTTGAAAATATTCTGTATGTCCCATTCGCTTATAGAATTCGATATTTTCGTTTAGCATAGATGCAATGCTCTGAAGATAGGGTATAGGATCATTCAGAATATTCTGGTAGTTCATTTGACGGATTAGCTCCATATTCCGGCAAATAACTTCATCTTGTATCTCCTCCACGACACCATAAACATCTGGGTAGTGAGCATAAAAAGTAGACCGATTGAGACCAGACCGGTTCATGATATCTGTAACAGTGATTTTTTTAAATTCTTTTTCTTTCAGAAGCTCCAAAAAGGCTTCCCGAATCATGTGTCGGGAACGTATAGAACTACGGTATTCTTTCTTTTTTTCCATATAGGTACCTCTTAAAAACCAACAATGTATTCTGATTTGTTGGTTTTTCATCAAAACAAAATAATATGATGATTGTGTTTATTTTTATAATTAGTATATTAAATATAGAAAGAAAATTCAACAGTTGTTTGATATTCTTCAAGATGTGCAAAAGCGGACGAAATCATGAATAAATGATTAAAGTAAAATTTTATAGAAGGTTTATTTTGCACTAATAAAAATAATCTGCATAAAGGAGAAACAATTATGGAAAACCAAATTATCTTCTATTTGATTTATGTACTGTCCGGTCTGGCAGGCGGCGTACTCACTGGTATGGCAGGGCTTACTGCGGCAATGGTTCTTACTCCTATCCTCTGTGGTGCTTGTGGTTGGAGTGGCTATGATGCCGTAACTCTGTCTTTAGTTGCAAATGTTCCTTCCGCCATCGTGACTTCCTATACCTACTACAAAAACGGTAACATGGATATGAAGCGGGGTACCTCTGTTGCTCTGGCATCCTTCGCTGGTGCAATTGTCGGCAGTTATCTGGGATATCTGTTCAGTATGGTTTCTGAAAACGGTGTCAGTTATTTTGTTATCATTGGCAATCTCCTTATGGCTGTGAAGTTCTTCCTGCCTACAAAGACTAAAGATAAGCAAGAAAATCGAACAGCAGCCGAAGAGGCCAAAGCAAAGAAAAAAATGGTAATTGCAATGGTTTTGGGTTTCTTAATAGGTATAGAATGTGGCTTTATGGGATCTGCCGGTGGTGTTATGATGCTGATGGTTTTGACGTTAGTTTTGGGTATGGATACGAAACTGGCAGTTGGTACCAGCAGTTTGGTCATGACTCTGGTTGCTCTCACTGGAGCAGTCAGCCATATTGCAATGGGGGCAAATGTAGATCTGATTCCTGCTATCGTTGTTACTGTGACTTGTACCATTGGTGCAGTAGGTTCTTCTAAGTTCGCCAATAAAGTGGATGAAAAAATGCTGAATCGGTGTGCTGGTATCGTGCTGATCTTGGTCAGTGTAATTTCCTTAGTCCTGAGTAATTAAATGAATCAGTGTAAATCTTTCACTCCCATTTTACAGTATAGATCCGGTTGTGGCATTGAGAGGTGAATAAGGAATATATGTACAAATTATTATTAGTAGCAGATGAGAGGATTGAAAGAGAGCTTTTATATGAGATATTGCAACTGCATATGGGAGATTTGTGTAAAATATATGAAGTAAACGATGAAAGAGAAACAATGCATCTGCTAAATAATAATTGGGAAATAAAGAAAGCAGATGAATTTGACAGCTCAGAATCAATTTCAGAAATAGAAACAGAAGACAGGCGGCTTTTAAAGCATAAGCAACGAATGGAAAGATATATTCAAAAGCATTACATGGAAGAAATTTCAGTATATGATGTTGCTGAAAAGATGAATTATTGTAAATTGTTTAAACAATGTTTTGGAATTAATTTTACTTCCTATCTTGCAAAATTCCGGATTAAAGAAGCAAAAAAAATGTTGGAAACTCCAAAAATGAATGTAAAAGAGATTGGAAAAGCTTGTGGATATTCGAGCCCCTGCTATTTTGCAAGAATTTTTAAACGTGAGACTGGATGTACACCAGTTGAATACCGCAATCGTTTTCTGAATGATGAAATAGAATGATGTAATTATTCAGAACTACAACTCGAAAAGTGGTTAAAATTGTATTAGGATTTATAAATAGTGTTATATCTTTAAAAGAAATATTAAGATATAATAAAAGTATGCAAATTATGGATAAACGAATTTTAAATGAAATAAAGTTTTGCATAATGGTGATTCATAACATAATAAGTCTCTCCACACACCCGATACTTATTCAGATGAAATGTTAAGGCAGGACTTTATGAATTAAAATTCGTTTATTTGTAAGTTAGCATAAAAAACTTTGCAAGGAGAAGATTTTATGAGTCAAAAAAGAAGTTTGCCAGATAAGTATTATGGCGAAAATGGTATTCACCGCGTTCCATTATGGCGTATCGCTTTATTTGCGCTGAATAACACATCCACAAACCTTTATATGTTCTTAATGAACTATGTAGCTTATTATTTGGCCGGCTGGGTTGGGGTTGCCAGCGTAGTTGCAGGTTCATTCTCAATGTTCATGAGAATTTGGGACGGTGTAACAGACCCGGTTGTGGGAATGCTGGTTGACAAAGTGGATGGTAAGTTTGGTAAGAACAGACCATTCATCGTAGTTGGTAACATAGTTCTTTTTGTTACATCATGGATTTTATTTAATGTAACACATAGTCTTCCAATGGCTGCAAGATTCCCATTCTTTATCGTAGTATCTGCGATTTACTACTTGGGATACACAGCACAGTGTGTAGTTACAAAGTCTGCTCAGACATGTTTAACAAACGATCCAAAACAGAGACCATTGTTCTCTATTTTCGATGGTACTTACAACACATTCTTATTTGCATTAATGGCAATTATTGTTGCAAACTTAGGTGAAAAATACGGCGGATTTACATCTGACCCGGCTCTTTACTCAGAGCTTCAGTTAATGTTCGGTGGTGTATCTTTTGTATTTATGTGTCTTGCAGTATTTGCAATTGCACCAAAGGATAGAAAAGAATTCTTCGGTACAGGACAGGCACAGAAGGTTGGTCTTAAGGATTATGCGGATTGTATCGTACACAACAGAGCGATTCAGATGCTCGTAGTTGCAGCAGGTACTGATAAGCTTGCTACTCAGATGAAGGGTAATGCCGTAATGAATATCGTATTATTCGGTCTTATTATTGGTGACTTTGCACTCAGCGGTACTGTTACAGGTATGATTTCCGTTCCTACAACAATCCTTATGATGTTCTGTGTAGGTGGTATTGCTACTAAAATGGGACAGAAAATGGCTATGCTTGTTGGTTCTTGGGGCGGTATCATTATTAATGCATTATTAATTCTTCTTTGGGTATTTGGAGATTCTTCATCATTCAGTAATGGTAATGGTGGTGTTAACATGGGATTCTTTGCAATCGCATATATTGTACTTCAGGTTGTAAATGGTGCGATGTCAGGTCTTTCAGGTAACATCGTTATCCCAATGACAGCAGACTGTGCGGACTATGAAACATACCGTACCGGTAAATATATGCCTGGTTTGATGGGAACTTTATTCTCATTTGTTGATAAGATTATTTCTTCCTTAGCTCCAATGCTTGTTTCTGTTCTTTTCGCAGCAATCGGATTTAAAGAAGCATTACCAGACCTTGCTGATGCAGAACTTTTAGCTGGTGATCCGGGATTAAAATCAGCAACATTCGTTGTTACACTTTTATGTTTACATGGTTCTGTAATCATTGGTAACTTATGTAACGTAGTAGCTATGAAATTCTACCCACTTTCAAAAGAAAAGATGGAAGAAATTCAGGGCGAAATCGCTGCTATCAAAGCAAGAGCCAGTGCAAATTAATAGGAAAATTAGTCGATTTTAGGAGAGGGACTATAATTCTAAAAGAAGTTTGTATAATTAAAAATTGAATTAAAAATGAAAGGGGTATCTTATCTGTTAGGATAAGGTCCCTCTTTTAGCTTTATATTATGACCGCAAAATCAGCAGACTTACGGTTTCAGGGCAGTCCCTTTTGGGAGAGTGTATTCACTTTTCGAGATGTAAATGGTTCTCTCCTATTTATAGGTTACAATGTTTAGGTACGAAGGTATTAAGAGGAAGAAATTTTTGTGCTCCGTAATATGCTACATTATTTACAATATGTCCTAATTCATCTAAAGAGACAGGAATTTCATTTTTTAGCCATTTCGTATAAACATCGTTTATTCCGGCTCCCAGGAATATGGTATAGATAGTAATTTCTTCCTTATTTAAATTTACAATTTCGGAAAGATGCGTTGTAAGTGTCTGAACCATAACCGTTTCGATTTGCTGCCAAAAATAGTTAAAATCAGGGTGCTTTACAATATGTTGGAAAATTTCTATATCCTGTTCTAGTAATTGATTCATACTTTGAAAATAAATATGTGTATCATAAGGTCTTTCAAAAAAGCCATTTTTTTCAAGAATCACTAAAAAGTCGTTCATTTTTTCTTCTGTTATTTCTTTAATAATGCTTTCTGTTGATTCATAGTGAAGATAGAAAGTTTTTCTGTCAATATCTGCTTTGCGGGAAATTTCAGCAATGGTTATTTTAGCAGTATTTTTCTCAATAAGAAGTTCCATATATGCTGTTTTAATAGCTTTTTTTGTTTTTTGTATTCTGCGATCCATAAAATACCCCACTTTCGTTTTTTCTGTTGCTTATTCTTTATATGCCAAAAAACTGGTAATTGAAATATAAAGGGAATATACTTATCATAATAGACATATGGGGAAAAATCAATGGATGTAGAAAATATGTGGATGTGCATAAGAATATCAAAAAAATGGAGTGTATTAGTGAAGTTTCTAAATGGTTGAATGGAGGTTAAACGTGAGAAAAAGAATAGTACATCATAAATATAAGTATATACAATGGTTACTTTTATATGGGATATTTTACCTGCTTTCATTTGCATTGTTGGAGAACAGCAATGTACCGGTACATACAATTCATTGCAGTTTAGATGATAAGATACCATTTTGTGAATATTTTGTTATTCCATATCTGCTATGGTTTGCATTTTTGGGTGTGACATTATTATATTTTGGAGTGGTATGCAAGGAAAGAAAAGAATACATACGTCTTGCAGTATCTTTTTGTTTTGGTATGACAGTATTTCTTATTGTCTCTTTTGTTTATCCAAATGGGCATAACTTACGACCGGAATTAGAAGCAAAAAGAAATGTTTTGATTGGGTTAGTAATTATATCTGCCATTACAGATGTTTTAGATGGGAAAATAGCCAGAAAATATAATATGGTCAGTGAAGTAGGAAAAATAATAGATCCGATTGCAGATAAAGTAACACAGGGCGTTTTGCTTTTGTGCTTCATCGAACAATATCCGATTATTCGTCCAATATTTGTATTATTTTTGTGTAAAGAGTGTTTTATGTTAATTATGGGAACAAGAACTGTTATCAAAACACAAAAAAATGATGGTTCTCTATGGTTTGGAAAGATAAATACGGTTGTGTTTTACAGTGTAATGA
Source organism: uncultured Lachnobacterium sp. (assembly GCA_964449855.1). Taxonomy (GTDB): domain Bacteria; phylum Bacillota; class Clostridia; order Lachnospirales; family Lachnospiraceae; genus Roseburia. The sequence continues at coordinate 697 of CAYVGA010000047.1, read as the reverse complement.
TTATTTTGGTTTTTTACAAAAATATTTCAGAACGGTTTGCTGAAGCTCTACTGCTAGTAAGCGGTATATGTATGGCGGCGGCGTTTGGTTTATATGCATTAAGTTACAGAAGTAAGATAAAAAAAGCTGAAAGCTATCATTCAGTATAATAGTGGGAGAAGAACATGCAGTTAATTAGAGAAAATGTAAAAGAGATTATTTTTTGCGTGATAGAACTTATAATAGGGATATTGTTATTAATTAATCCTGTTAGTTTTACGTCCGGAATTATTAGTTTAGCAGGAGTAGGTGTGGGAGCAGCAGGGATTCTGTATGTTTATAAGTATTTTAGACTAGAGGCAGAGGAAGCGAAAAAAGGGAATCTGTTTACAATCGGTCTAATATTGATACTTATTGGATCATTCTGTGTCATTCGCTCCGATTGGTTTGTTGTAACATTTCCAATGCTGACAGTGATTTATGGAGTTGCTATGCTTCTTGTAGGAATTTCAAAGATACAGCTTATGGTGGATATGCTTCGCCTGAAAAATAAGAAGTGGATATTCGCAGGGATTAATGCGCTCATTTCAATTATATGTGCAATTGTAATTTTGAGTTCTCCATTTGCATCAACAGCAATTCTTTGGATATTTGCGGGGGTATCGTTGATTGTGGAAGCTATATTAGATATCGTAACAATGCTTATAGGATATATGGA
>CAYVGA010000046.1:0-15416 GCA_964449855.1 uncultured Lachnobacterium sp. | reverse complement strand
TACACCGCCACAACTCGTTGCCTCAATCATTGCAATACCTCCTACGTGTTGGTGTGTGAAAACCTAAACACAGTATACCCTTTTTTTGTCATATATGCAAGATTTCTAATGACTGAAATACAAATCAAATACTTTTTTTGCAATTGGGACTGCATAAGCACTTCCACTTCCAGAATCTTCTACCACTACTGCAATCGCCAACTGTTTTCCATCCCTTTCCGCATATCCTACAAACCATGCATTTGTCTGGTTCAAATCACTTGTTGTCTGTGCTGTTCCTGTTTTACCATAAGCATTGTATGCATCTGACTGTAATTTAGAAGCCGTTCCATTTTCTACAGTGCTTTGCATATATTGCGACAAAACAGCTACCTGTTCCTGCGTAAACAAAGCTGCATATTCTTTTGCCTTTGTCTCTTCGACAACAATACCATTGTAGTTTTCTACACGCTCTACCATCTGTGGCCGCATCGCAACACCATCATTTGCAATTGCACTTACCAGCATCACCATATGCAGAGGAGATACCAGCGTTTTTCCCTGTCCAATAGCAGTATCCATCTTCAATGCATTCTCATCCGTTTTTGATAATGAAAAACTACTCACAGCAGATTCAAATGCAATTGGAAGTTCCTGTCCAAAGAGGTTCGCCTTGCAGATTTTGGCAAAGACTTCCTCATCTATATCCTGCATCATATTTACATAAGAAGCATTACATGATTGTGCAAAAGAATCCTCCAAATTCACTACTCCGTGACTCTTATTAGATGCACAGTGAATTGTTTTTCCATCAATGGTAATTTTGCCCGTACATTCATACTGATAATTCTGATAATCTTCCGGATGACATTCCATATATGCCAACGTAGTTAAAATTTTAAATATTGAACCCGGTGTATACTGTCCCTGCATTGCTCGATTATAGAGTGCAGAACCTTCCTGTAATTTTTCCCAATCAGCCTCAATACTGTTCGGATTATAAGTTGGTTTGGATACCATGGCAAGGATTTTACCCGTTTCCGGTTCCATAACAATCACAGCACCGTCATATCCGCCCAAAGCATTATATGCAGCTTCCTGTAAATCGTATCGAATGGTTGTAACAACATTGTCACCAATCTTTTTCTCATCCGTAAAATCAGCCACCAACTGTTCTAAGAAAAACGAATGAGAACGAAGCAGAGTAAAATTCAACTGTTTTTCCAATCCGGTACGCACATTCTTCGAATAACCTGTGACATGTGAAAACATCTTTCCATATGGGTAATTACGACTTTCATTTCCCGCTTCATCTACAATGGTTTCTGCAATGATCTGACCATCCGAAGTAACAATCTCTCCTTTTATCACATCATCTTCAAACAATGTCTGTAATCCATTGTATTCATTATTGATAAAATCCTCGCTCTTAAATGCAAGAAAATATGCAAAATACGCAATCATTGCAAAAAAAATCAGCAAAAATATATAATTTACAACATAAAATTGTCTATTTTCTTTCTGATATTCTTTCTTTTTCTCTGCAATTTCTTTCTTTTCGCTTTTTTTGTCCTTCTTATCCTCTTCCTGTTCCTGCTTTACCTCGTTATTCTGCTCTTTTTCCTGTGCCGCAGCCTTTCTCATATAAAGCCCCTGCACAATACCAAATACAAACAAGGTAGACAACAACGAACTTCCACCATAACTTACCAGCGGCAAAGTCACACCTGTAGATGGGATAAATTTAATTGCACCACCAATGGTTAGAATCACCTGCGTTGCATATAAAACAGCTAAACCAATTGCCACCAGTTTATAGAACCTGTCTTTCATCTGCATCGCTACATTGGTAATCATAATAAAACAGCTTACACACAACAAAATCAGACCGATGGCAAAAATCGCCCCAAATTCTTCTGATATTGCAGAAAAGACAAAGTCTTTTTCTACTACAGGTATCTTGGATGGCAGTCCTTCTCCAATTCCCAAACCAAACCAGCTTCCTGTTCCAATCGCAAACAACGACTGGCAAATCTGATATCCCTTATTATCAATATCAGCCATTGGATTCAACCAGACATCCACTCGTGTCTGCACATGAGAAAACAGAAAATATGCCAATACACCTGCAACTGTAATCCCGCCTGCACCAGCAAAAAGATATCGTTTTTCTTTCGATGCCACATAAATCATAATCAAATATGCCATGAAATACAAAAGGGCACTACCTAAATCTTTCGATGCAACCAAAAGCAATACATGTACAGCCGCTAAACAGCTTGTTTGAAATACTCTCTTTATATCCGCCTCTTTATACAACATGGATGCAATAAAGAATACATAAATGATCTTCACAAATTCCGATGGCTGGAACGAAAATCCTGCAATCGAAATGGTCAGTTTCGCACCATAACTGGTCGCACCTACCACCACAACCGCTGCAAGAAGTGAAACTCCTGCCACAAAATAGAGTGCACCAAACTTACGGAAAATCGATCCCTTCTGCAAAAACAATGGAAGAATCAACATAATCACAGAACCAGCCGCCAAAAACAAAAACTGACGAAACGCTTTATCAAATGATATTCTCGTCAAAATAATCATACTGACAGCCAGTAACATGACCATATTATTCAAAAGCAGGACCGAACACCGCTTGTACATAAAATGATAAAACAAAAAAATGATGCCAAATAGCACTACCTGCAGCAGATAAAATCCAAGCAGTTCTTTCGTTGGATTCTTTATATACAGACACAAAAATCCCAAACCGTGAATGGCAAACAATAAAGTCTTTTGTATATTATAAATTTTTTTCTGTTTTTCTATCTGTTTTCCATAACGGAACACAGAAAATGCCTCAAATACATATCCTAGAAACAAAAACATGATGATATATTTGCAAGCTTGAATAAAAATAGAAGCCATAGATTACTCCACTCCCCTTTTATAATGTCCATTTGTATACGCAATCTCGTTTCCCCGTCCTTGATAGAGGTTTAATACATTTTCTACCTCCCCGGATTTTTCAATGGAAAAATCCAAACGGAAATTAGAAATTCCATATGTTCTTAATCGATTTTCTTCTCCAAATAAAAGCACTGGAACCGAATTATAAATTACATTATAACAATCCTGACAATAATTCTTTACCGGAAACAAAACATTATATCGATCCCTTAAATATGTAAGAACCGTTGTTTTGTCACAAGTCTTTGTGTTTTTATGCACACAGCCTGCTGTATTCATCAATGGATAATATCCATATATCACCATCTCACTATCTATATTATTTCTACGGCGGATTTCTTTCTGATTCAGTTCCAATGGAATCGTATCCCGCAAAATACCATACGACCCAAATGCATCTTTTGCAACATCATTGCAGGTATATAAATTATGATCAATGACAATTGCAACAGAAGGCAAACATTCTTTCGCAAAGGCAAGTTCCTCATAGTTCCTCACAACTACGCCATCTAATCCCAGCACGTCCAATTGCATTTTTCGAATTTTTTCGGAAGTATGTTTGCGGAAAATTACCGGCAACCTTAATAAGATCTCTTTTCCTGCTTCATGCACATTCCGAATATCTTCCCGCAGCTCTTTCACTAAATCCTTATGCACATACATCTGCGCATCCACATACACGGTTGTTACAAATGCATGCTTTAAAACAACTTCCAACTGCTCTTTTGTTTCACAGGAACAAATCACTTTATTCTGTTTACCTGTTTCAATTCTCCGATCCACTCGCTTACTACCTGCCACAGATTCAAGAGCATCTTTTTCATCTAATACTGTCATCACAGATATTTCTTCTCGCGAAAAATCCGACAACATCCGGCGTTCCAATTCTGCCAAAGCTTCTCTTCGCACTTGATTCAACACACCATTTGGCACAAAAATATCTGCATCCATAGAAATGTCCAAAGTTTCAAAATAAAATGGAGACTCGCCCGTTTTTCTCATACGTTCACATACGTCTGCTTCTTCTAAAGGTTTGTTTTTCGCTTCCTGTACCTCTCCAAGCGAAACATAGGCATGTACCTCACCACAATTCACATAGCACTCCAATGCCTGTCCTTTTGCCAGCAAAAGCGTACCGTGTATTGGAAGCTGGTTCTTTACACCAACATACTGCTTTTCTATCTGTTGATGCAGTGCATCATTGAATTTTTCATACGATGGCTTTTCAAACGTAATCATATTTTTATCATTATGTTTCGTAAAATAATCCGTCGTAAATCCACAACGATTGCCCAATTCATACAGATGTTTCATATCTTCTTTGGATACCTGTTGTTCCAAATCAATATATTTCCGATAAAAAGAAACCACACCTGCCGCATAAGATGCCTGCTTCATACGACCTTCAATTTTCAGCGAATACACGCCGGCCTCTCGAAGCTGCTGTAAATATTCAATTCCACACAAATCTTTCAAACTCAGCACATAAGATTCTTTCTTGTATTCCTTTTTCTTTTCATCCAATACCGCATACGCAAGCCTGCATGGCTGAGCACAGCGTCCTCTGTTTCCACTTCTCCCGCCTAACATACTGCTGAACAGACACTGTCCGGAAAAAGAATAACAGAGTGCTCCATGAATAAAAGCTTCCAATTCAATATCCGCTTCTTCTCTAATCCGTTTCATCTCTGCAATCGAAAGCTCGCGTGCCAAAACTACACGTTCCACCCCCAGATTCTTCAAAAGCTTTGCACCTTCAACACCTGTAATCGTCATCTGTGTGCTGGTATGAATCGGCAAGTCCGGGAAGTGTTCTTTTATAAAAGAGACCGCACCAAAATCCTGTACGATAACCGCATCCAAACCTCGTTTATAATACGGAAGCAGATAATCGTATAATTGCTCTTTGATTTCTTTGTTTTTAAACAAGGTATTTACTGTAAGAAACAATTTCTTTCCTCGCAAATGCACATAATCAATCGCTTCCAACAACTCTTCTTCCGAAAAATTATTCGCATAGGCTCTTGCACCAAACTGACTGCCGCCCACATATACTGCATCTGCACCAGCCTCGATGACCGCTTTTAAAATTTCAAATGAACCGGCAGGTGCCAGCAACTCAAAGTCTTTTTTCATCATTGATACCCTCGTAATTACAAATAAGGACAGAAAAATTGCTCTTCTGTCCTTTGTACTTCACATTATTTTCTTCTTTTCTTCGAACTATTACTATCTAACAAAGCTTCTTCTAATGTCGTTTCTAATCTTGCTTTGTTTAAAAGAAGTTCCTTGTTTTCCGATTCTAAAGCTTTGATTCTTTCATCTGCACTCTCTGCTTTAATCTGGTTTGAAATCAAATCATGCTTTAAATCATAGAGTTCTTTCTCTTTCAGTTCCATATCGCGTTCCATTTTCTCCACCTGAGCTTTGGCTTTAAAGTAGTCATCTGCAATATTAATCTGAATCAAAGTACTTTTCATATCTTTGGGAAGATGTTTTGTGTTTTCTAAGGACTCAAATTCATTGATTTTGCGATTAATATAAGCCGCAATTTTCTGGAAGTATTCCTGCCCTTCGTATCCGCTTAATGTATAAACTTTGCCATCTATGATGACTTCTGCACTCGTTTTCGCAGACATAACACACCTCCGTCTTCGTATTCAATCGTAATTATTTATTCCCTGAATAATTACGATTCGCAAACCCATGAACAATCTGCTTCGCAGATGGGTTCGCTCACTCCTAAATCATATTCTTAGGCTCAAAACAGCAGGTGTTTTGAGCTGCACTGAATTGTATATATTATACCTTCCCTGCCAAATTTAGGCAAGCCTTTATTTGTTTAATCCAAAGTGCTGGTATGCAAAATCGGTTACTACTCGTCCCTTTGGTGTCCTATAAATAAAATTGTTTTTCACTAAATACGGTTCATATACATCTTCAATCGTACCGGAATCCTCTCCTATCGAAGCTGCTAATGTTTCTAAGCCCACCGGTCCACCGCCAAACTTCTCTATAATCGTAAGTAATATATTTCTATCGTTCTGATCCAGCCCCAGCTTATCTACTTCTAACAAGTCCAAAGCAAATGTTGCCACATCATATGTAATATCACCATCGTATTTTACTTCTGCAAAATCCCGGACTCTTTTTAACAAACGGTTTGCCAAACGAGGCGTACCACGACTTCTCCTTGCCAGTTCATACGCACCTTTAGAATCAATTTTGACACCTAATTTATTTGCAGACTGTATAATAATCGTCTTCAATTCATCCACTGTATAGTATTCCATATGGCTGATAACACCAAATCGGTCACGCAAAGGCAGAGAAAGCATACCTGCTCGTGTGGTCGCTCCTACCAAGGTAAACTTTGGCAGATTAATGCGGATCGAACGCGCAGATTCGCCTTTTCCAATCATAACATCAATCGCATAGTCTTCCATGGCAGAATATAATACCTCTTCCACCTGACGATTCAGACGGTGTATTTCGTCAATAAATAAAATATCCCCTTCGGATAAAGCATTCAAAATTGCAGCCATTTCACCCGGTTTTGCAATCGCAGGCCCTGATGTAATCTTTAGATGTGTTCCCATCTCATTTGCAATAATTCCTGCCAAAGTCGTCTTACCAAGTCCCGGAGGCCCGAAAAACAATACATGATCCAAAGCTTCTCCACGGCCTCTTGCTGCCTCAATATATACATGCAGATTTTTTTTAATCTTTTCCTGTCCAATATAATCATCTAGCGTCTGTGGTCTTAAACTGGATTCAATTTTTATATCCTCTTCCTGCATTTTTGTGGAAATCACACGTCTTTCCATATCTGAAATCTCCATTTCCTTTCTTCATGCATATACGAGCTTGCCAATCGAAATTATGAAACTGTTAAAACTATTCACTACAAAAATGCCATATGCTTGAGTGCCTGTTTCAATACGGTCTCAACGTCCATTTCTTCTGTAAACTCTACTTTCGACACAGCTTTTAAACTCTCTGCCGAAGAATATCCAAGTGCTGTAAGCGCCAATACAGCATCATTTTTCACCTGATGGTTCGAAGATATCTTCGGTGTCTGCGCATGTTCTAATTTCTTTTCAAACGCATCCTCCAAAGACATCTTATCTTTTAACTCCAAAATTACGCGCTGTGCGGTCTTTGCCCCAATTCCCGGTGCCTTGGAAATTGCCTTGGCATCGCCTGCCAGAATGGCAAAACGCAAATCATCTGCCGATAAGACAGATAAAATCCCCAATGCTCCCTTGGGTCCGATACCGCTTACAGTAATCAACTGTTTAAACAGTTTTAAATCATCTTTCGTCAAAAATCCATAGAGCATCATGGCATCTTCACGCACATACAAATACGTATGAATCTTACATTCTTCACCTAATCCCGGTAAATACTCAAAACAATTGGTTGGAATATACAGATTATATCCAATTCCATTTACATCAATCACAATATGGTCTGATTCTACTTCTGCCAGCGAACCCCTGATATATGAGTACATTCATTCTCCTCGCTTTATGTTTTAGTAACTGTTCAAATACTATGCTGCCACTTTACAGCCACGCTTTATCTCACGTGCAAGAGATGTCCCACACGTAAAAACACTTCCTGTGCAACAATTCCAATCAGTGTGCCTGTAATAAATCCGGCCAGCATAAGCACCGGAATATAATACATAACAGAATAATTTGAAACTATCAAAGTTGCTATCACAATCTGTCCAATATTATGAGCGATACCACCTGCAATACTAACCGAAATCACGGACAGCAGCTTCGTCTTTTTCAACAAATACATCACTGTCAGACTCAACATGCCGCCTGCAAAAGAATAGGCAATCGCCATCACATTTCCAAACATAAATCCGGAAATCAATACTCTTGCGATAGACAAGATATACGCTTCTTTCGTGCCTAAACTGTATAAGGCAAATACAATTACGATATTGGCAAGTCCTAATTTAATCCCTGGAATACCGATAGAAAAAGGAATCAGCACTTCTACATAACTGCAAATCAAAGCCAACGCCAGCATCACGCCTAAATACGCTGTTTTTCTTTTCATACTTCCTCCTGCTCTTATCGAATTATAATATCTGTATCACTCTCTAAATCACTCGTAACCGTAAGCACAACCTTATTCGGCAGACAAATGATAGATTCTTTATCAAATGAAATCTCATTTTGGTCAACACAAAGCTGATCCGGGCAGCTAGCCTCACGCATATATGCCTTTCCATCTTTGATCTCGATGATATTTCTGACCGTTCCATCTTCAATTGCAATCGTCTGTTCTTCCAGCAAAGAATATGTACCGTACTCTTTGCCATCTATGGTAATTAGAATCGTACTACCTTTTACCGCACCGCCTTTGTATACCCATACACAGACAGCAATACAGAAAACAGCCAGTATACTAATAAATATCACATCATTTTTCCCAAAACGCCTATTCATGTTCCACTACCTTTCCAATATAATAGAAACCTTTACACTCTTCCAATTTCACCGGATAAATATTTCCAATCATATCTTCCGTACCCGGCAAATGCACAACTGAATTATTATCCAAACGACCGGTTACAAACCCTGCTTCATGTTCATTCATCTCTTCCACCAGCACAGGCATGGTTTTTCCCTGTAATTCCATCGCTTTTTTCGTAGAAATCTCCTGTACTTCTCGAAGCAGCCTGTCAAAATGGCATTTTACTTCTGCTGCCGGCACCTGATTTTCCATAGAAGCAGCAGGTGTACCGGTACGTTTCGAATAAATAAATGTAAATGCACTGTCATATTCGACTTTCTGCACCACATCTAATGTTTCCATAAAATCTTCTTCTGTCTCTCCCGGAAAACCTACAATAATATCCGTAGTAAGTGCAATATCCGGAATTTCTCTGCGAAGCTTATCCACAATTGCAAGATACTGTTCTTTATCATAATGACGATTCATAATATTCAAAATACGTGAACTTCCGGACTGCAATGGTAAATGCATATGGCGGCACACCTTTTCACAATCTCTCATTGCATAAATCAATTCATCCGATAAATCCTTCGGATGAGAAGTCATAAAACGAATTCTTTTTAGTCCCTCGATTTTGTTAATTTCACGAAGCAGTTCTGCAAAACTCATCGGATTCTCTAAATTCTTGCCATACGAGTTTACATTCTGTCCCAACAGCATTACTTCGCAAACACCATCTGCTACCAGATTTTCAATTTCACGGATAATATCCTGTGGCTGACGGCTGCGTTCACGCCCTCTTACATAAGGCACAATACAGTAGCTGCAGAAATTATTGCAGCCAAACATAATATTTACACCGGATTTGAACTCAAACTTTCTCTTAATCGGCAAATCTTCTACAATTTTATCCGTATCTTCCCAAATATCAATAATCTGCGAATCCGATTCCAATGTATGATACAGCAATTCTGCAAATTTGTAGATATTATGTGTACCAAACACAAGATTCACAAATTTATATTTTTTGCGAATCGTCTCTACAACCGTTGGTTCCTGCATCATACAGCCGCATAATGCGATCATCATATGCGGATTTTTCTTTTTGTAATTGGATAAATATCCAAGACGTCCATACACCTTGTTGTTTGCATTTTCACGAACGGTGCAGGTATTGTAAATTACAAAATCGGCATGCTCATCCTCGATTTCCACATATCCCACCTGTTCCAAAATACCTACCAGCTTTTCGGAATCGCGGGCATTCATCTGACACCCAAAGGTCTGTACGCAAAACGTCAGTTTTCTGCCAAGCTCTGTTTCTTTGTCTGCTACAAATTTCTTGCATTTTTCGATATAATCATACTGACAAGCAGCTTCTTCTTTCGCATTTAATGTTGTTACTTCTAAATCCCTCATATAACTGTTTAAAACCTCTTAGTTTGCTTAATATAGTTGCATTTATATTTTACAATCTAGCCACGCACCTGTCCATTGCCATATATTACATATTTATAGCTGGTAAGTGCTTCTAAGCCCATAGGACCTCGTGCATGGAGTTTCTGTGTACTGATGCCGATTTCTGCACCAAAACCAAATTCATTTCCATCCGAAAAACGAGTGGATACATTCCAGTAAACACAGGATGCGTCTACTTCATTTAAGAATTTCTCTGCTGTTTCTGCATCTTCTGTAATAATGGATTCCGAATGTGCTGTATTATATTTATTAATATGTACAATTGCTTCTTCTACACCGGAAACAGACTTGATGGATAAAATATAATCCAGATATTCTTTTCCCCAGTCCTCTTCTGTTGCTTCTACTACCACACCGGTTTCTTTATCTAAATGAGCAAGACAATGTGCATCTGCTCGCAATTCTACATTCTTTTCTGCTAATTTTTTCTGTAATACCGGCAAGAAACGTTCGGCAATTTCTTCATGAACTAACAAAGATTCACAAGCATTGCATACGCTGATACGCTGTGTCTTTGCATTATTTACCACATTTACAGCCATTTCTATATCAGCCGCTTTGTCTACATAAATATGACAATTTCCTACACCTGTTTCAATCACAGGAATTGTCGCATTATTTACTACATTCTGAATCAGACCACTGCCACCTCTTGGAATCAAAACATCCACATAATCTTTCATTTTCATAAATGCTAATGTTGTTTCTCTTCTGGTATCTTCAATTAAATTGCAAGCATCTGCCGGAAGTCCATGCTGTTCTAAAGCTTCTTTGATGACAGCAACAAGTGCCTTATTCGAATTTATGGCATCCGAACCACCTTTTAAAACGACACAGTTACCTGTTTTAAAGCAAAGTCCAAACGCATCACAGGTTACATTTGGTCTGGATTCGTAAATCATACCAACTACACCCATGGCAACACGGCGTTTGGTTACATTCATTCCATTTGGACGCACGGTACTACTTAACACTTCCCCAATTGGGTCAGGAAGCGTTGCTACCTGGCGAAGTCCATCTGCCATATCCAAAATACGTACATGGTTTAATGCCAAACGGTCAATCATACCTTTGGCCATGCCTTTTTCTTCTGCGTTTTTGATATCCAACTCATTTGCAGTGAGAATCATCTCTTCCTTATTAATAAGCAAATCTGCCGCTGTTTCTAATACGGCATTCTTTTCTTCTGTAGAAAGTTTTCCAATAATCCCTTTACAGGCGCATGTGTTCTGACATAATACTTCTAATTGCATAATTTTCCATCCTCCTTGCCGGCACTATATTTTTCACCTAAATTTTCAATACTTCCATCCGGATTTACTACATCAATATTATCCAACTGTGCTCTTAAATTTCTACGAACATTCGCAATATACTCCTGTCGTAAAATTGCCTGCTCTTTTTTTTCTTCTTCTGTTAATCCCTCTGCCTTTGACTTGCGGGCAAGGGCATTAATTCTTGCAATCTTTTCTTCGTTCATTAATTCATACTCTCCATAATATAATCTTCTAACCAAAATGCTTCATTCTTATTGGCGTGAAAACAAGTACCAACCTCTTCTCCATCTATGATGCGTTCCAATACTGACACATCTTCTCCATTGGTAATAACCATGTCCGCACCGGAATAAGTCGCAATCTTTGCTGCCGCAAGTTTCGTTGCCATACCACCAGTACCAACATTACTGCCTGTACTTCCTTTAGCCATCTCCATGATTGTTTCATCAATTTCGTAAACATCACGGATAATCTGTGCATCCGGATTCTTATGAGGATCATCCGTATATAAACCATCAATATCCGACAACAATATCAGCATATCTGCTCCTACCAAAGAAGCAACCAATGCCGATAGTGTATCATTATCACCAAAACGCATCTCATATGTGCTGACGGTATCATTTTCATTTACAACCGGAATTACTCCCAATTTAAACAATTCCTCAAAGGTATTCTTTGCATTAAATCTGGATTTTGGATTTGTCATTGTATATTTTGTCATCAAAACCTGACCTGTTACCTGATTATATTCACTGAATAATTTTTGGTAAGTCATCATCAGACGTGCCTGTCCAACTGCAGCACATGCCTGCTTTACAGAAATATCCGTCGGGCGTTCTTTCATAGCGATAGCATCCTTTCCTACCGCAATGGCACCGGAACTCACCAGACAAACATCATATCCCCTGTTACGTATATCGCATAACACACGTACCAAACGTTCCATTTTCAAAAAATTAATACTTCCTGTCTTCTCATGTGTCAAAGAAGACGAGCCTATTTTTATAACAATTCTCTTCATATGTATAGGCATTCCTTTCCCTATCATTAAAACAAAGTAAGTAATTACCTTATAATCTCATAACTATAAAATAAATACAAGTTATACTTTATCATATCTTCAGCAAAAATACAAAGAAAACCATAAAAAGTTTTATTACGAAAAAAAACTAAAATTTTATACAATTTTTCGGAAATATATCTTGCCAATGCCTATAGATTATGTTAAAATTCAGACAATGTGAATGTTAGATTTTTAACAAACACATGGCAACTGGGGGCAACCCAATAGGAAAAGATTTATTTCTAAATAGGAGGAAAACAACATGAAGAAAAGAATTGCTCTTTTACTTGCCGCACTTCTTGCTGTAGGCTCATTAACAGCTTGTGGTGGAACAAACTCAGGCAACAATGGAGACGAAACAGTTAGTGTCGGTCTTGGTCTTTACACACAAATGGATTACTCTTCTAAAGATGCTGGTGCATCTGAAAACGAAGATGGTACTCCAGCAGATGGCCTTGCACAGGCAGACTTAACAGTAGCTGCTGTAACACTTAACGCAGATGGCACAATCGCTGCTGTTAAAGTAGATTCTATCCAGGTTAAAACGAACTTTGACACAACTGGTAAAATCACATCTGATACTACAAAAGAATTCAAAACCAAAAGAGAATTAGGCACTGATTACAACATGAAGAGTGTATCCGCTTCTATGGGCAAAATCGAAGGCGGCGGCGAATGGTTTGAACAGGCGGATGCTTTCGAAAAATTCTGTTTAGGCAAAACAATGGATCAGGTTAAAGCTGCTATGAACGCTGAACTTTATCCTTCTGATGCTGAACTTTTATTAGGCTGCACAATGAAAATCAATGGTTTTGTAGCTGCTCTTGAAAAAGCTTATGAAGAAGCAAAAACTGGTACTTACACAGCATCTGCAACAGATGCACTCAACATCGCTATCATAGCTGAAGTTAGCAGCCCTACTGATGCTTCTGCTGAAGGTGATGGTTCTTCTACAGCATATGCAAACTTCGTAGCTGTTACATCTGCTGATGGCAAAATCACAACATGTATCCTTGACGCTGTTCAGGCTAAAATCACATGGGATACAACCGGTAAAATCACATCTGACCTTACTGTAGATACAACTACAAAATATGACCTCAAAGATGGCTATGGAATGAAAAGTGCATCTGCTGGTAAAGGAAAAATCGAAGGTGGTGCTGAATGGTTCCAACAGGCTGATGCTTTCATGTCTTTCGTAAACGGCAAAACTGCTGATGAAGTAGCTGCTATCGCTATAGATGCTGATGGATATCCTACAGATGATGTACTTACACTTGGATGTACAATGAAAGTAAAAGCTTATGTAACTGCTGTTACAAAAGCACTTGCAGAATAATTCGTGTGTATAATTTACAGGGGTGCGTAATTCGCACCTCTGTTTTATTATTTACCTCTCTCCTATTCTAGTAAAAATAATCGAAAAAATCATATTCAGAGGTACTAAAATGTCAAATATTAAAAAATACATTCCGGCTTTTGCCGCTATACTCTTCGTCATACTCGGTATTTTTCTGCCTTATATCAACGGTACGGACAATTTAAACCAAGAACGTTATACAAAAACTTACCTGGAAGCTTTCGACACAGTTACACAATTTATAGGATATGCCGATTCAGATACCGTCTTCCAAGAACATGCCGAAATTTTGAATGCAGAATTGGAAACCTACCATAAATTGTATACCATTTATACATCTTATGATGGAATTAATAATCTTAGAACCATCAATCAAAATGCCGGCATTGCACCTGTAAAAGTTGACCAAAAGATTATTGACCTACTCAAATTCAGTATAGATTTATACCAAAAAACCGATGGACAAATCAATATTGCTATGGGAAGCGTCCTTTCCATCTGGCACACCTACCGAAATGATGGAATCAACCAACCAGAAAACGCAAAACTCCCACCAATGGAACGTCTGGAGGAAGCCTCTAAACATTGTGATATCAATAATATTATTATTGACGAAGAAGCTTCTACTGTTTATTTAGCAGATCCGGAGATGTCTTTGGATGTCGGCAGCATCGGAAAAGGCTATGCTGTACAGAAAGTTGCAGAATATGCGATAGAATTAGGCTATGACAATCTGATTATCAATGTTGGCGGAAATGCATTCTTAATTGGCACACTTCCGAACGGTGAAGATTGGACAGTCGGAATTCAAAATCCTGATTTAGAAGCACCAAACCAAAAATTAAAAGAAGTGGCATGCTCTAATGCCTGTCTGGTAACCAGTGGTGATTATCAGCGTTATTATGTTGTAGATGATGTAGAATACTG
The DNA here is from genome assembly GCA_964449855.1 of uncultured Lachnobacterium sp. Taxonomy (GTDB): domain Bacteria; phylum Bacillota; class Clostridia; order Lachnospirales; family Lachnospiraceae; genus Roseburia. The sequence continues at coordinate 877 of CAYVGA010000046.1, read as the reverse complement.
CCACATTATCGACCCGGACACCTTAATGCCAGCGGAATATTTCAGTGCAGTTTCTATTCTCAGCAACGATTCCGGTGTAGCTGATGCACTTTCCACTGCTCTGTTCTGTATGCCTTATGAAGAAGGTGTGGCACTTGTAAACAGCATGGAAAACACGGAAGCTATTTGGGTATTTGAGGATGGAAGTATAAAATATTCGGAGAATTTTGAAGATTTTATAGTGGAATAAATTTTAGCGAGGTTTTATCTCAAGTGTAAGAAAGAGGGATATATCCCTCTTTCTTACACTTTGAAAAATTTGTTTCATTTTAAAATTATCTTTATTAAAGAATAATCTTCTTTGGACAAGCTTCTGCACATTTGCCACAACCGGTACATTTATCCTGGTCGATGTGTGCAAGGAAGTTTGTAACTGTAACAGCCTTATCTTCACATGTCTTAACACATTTCATACAGCCAATACATCCAACTGAACATGCAGCCATAACGTCTTTACCTTTGTCATGTGAGCTACACTGTACGATGTGTTTTGCATCGTAAGGAACGAGTTCAATAAGACCTTTTGGACAAGCAGCGATACATTTGCTACAAGCTTTACATTTGTCTTTATCTGCTACTGCTACACCGTCAACTACATGGATAGCATCAAATGGACAAGCTTTTACACATGAACCATATCCAAGACATCCATAGTTACATGATTTTGGACCGCCGCCTGGAACAAATGCCATAGCTGCACAGTCTTCAATACCTGTGTATTCATAATCAGTTTTGGCTTTTTCACATGTACCAGCACATTTTACGAAAGCAACGTTCTTTACGCCAGCTTCTGCTTCTACTCCCATGATTTCAGCAATCTGAGCAGCAACAGGGTCGC
>CAYVGA010000045.1:0-15451 GCA_964449855.1 uncultured Lachnobacterium sp. | reverse complement strand
AGTGGATGTTCATCTTGATTTAGGTCTATACAGAAAAGAATCATTTGTTAGACCTAAAAAGCATAGAAAAAGTAGACTATTTTCTTTGAAATTTGTTAAATTAGGTCTATAGAAAAAAAGTTCTTTCTGAGGGAAAGGATTTTGCGATTTTCTTTCCCTAGGAGGTGTTTTAATTTGCTATAGACCTAAACACTGGTAAAATCGCTTTATTTTGTGAGAAAAAATTAAGCTTTTAGGTCTGGAGAGAAGTGCATTATCGTATAGACCTAAAACATAGAAAAAATCATTTTTTAGAAAAAGAGAAATTGTATTATTGTATAGACCTAAAGTATAGGAGAGAAATAGAAGATGACGAAATATACACATCTTTTTCAGCCTTTAAAGGTTGGAAAAACAGAAATCAAAAACCGTATTTTTATGCCACCAATTTCGACAAACCTGGCAGATAAAGGATATGTAACCGAAGAACTCATCCAGCATTATGGTGCACGTGCCAAAGGTGGTGTAGGTCTTATCGTATCCGAAGTAGTTACGGTAGAGCCGACTTATATTTATCTGCCAGGAGATATGTCCATCCATGATGATACCTTTATCGAAGGCTGGACAAAATTATTTGCAGAAGTACATAAATATGGATGTAAATTATTACCACAGTTATTCCATCCGGCATATATGGCATTCCCAATCCCGGGTACACCACAGCTGATTGCACCTTCCAATGTAGGTCCTTACTATGCAAAAGCAGCACCAAGAGCGGTAACAAAAGAAGAATTAAAAGTGATTATTCGTCAGTTTGGTGAAGCTGCTTATCGTGTAAAACAGGCAGGTGGTGATGGTGTAGAAATCCACGCAGCACATGCACATGGTTTGCTTGGTGGCTTCCTCACACCACTTTACAATAAACGTTGTGATGAATATGGCGGAGATATCAATGGACGTCTTAGACTTACCTTAGAAGTAATTGAAGAAGTTCGTAAAACTTGTGGAGATGATTTTATCATTCAAGTTCGTATCTCTGGTGATGAATATTCAGACGGTGGTTTGAACTTAACAGATATGACTTATGTAGCAAAACAGTTGGAAAAAGCAGGTGTGGATATCCTTCATGTATCTGGCGGTAACACCGTAAAACGTGCCAGCTCTATGCCGGCACCTGGCACAAAACAGGGTTCTCATACCGAACTTTCTGCTGCAATAAAGAAACAGGTAAATATTCCAGTAGCTACCGTTGGTCGTATTACAGATGCATGGGTAGCAGATGAAATTATTGCAAATGAACTCGCTGATGCTTGTATGATTGGTCGTGCAAACCTTTGTGAACCGGAATTTGCCAACAAAGTATACGAAGGCAGAGAAATTGAAGTTCGTCCATGTATCGGATGTGGACGCTGCTTAAATGGTATCATGTTCGGTAAACGTATTTCATGTACCATTAACCCATCTTTCGAATTGGAAAACGAAGATACTCTAGCAGAAGCAGAAGTAAAGAAAAATGTGTTGGTTATCGGTGGCGGTCCGGCAGGTATGGAAGCGGCTTTCGTAGCAAAGAAACGTGGACACCATGTTGTGCTTTGCGAAGCAAAAGCAGAACTTGGTGGTGCATTACACGTAGCTTGTGTGCCTATCGCAAAACAGGAACTCACCAAAGTGGTTCAGTTCTTGGCTCATCGTATTGAAGCTGCAGGTGTAGATATTCGTCTGAACACACCTGTAACAAAAGAAATGTTAGAAGGTGAGTTTGCAGGATATGAAGTAATTGCTGCAGCAGGTGCAAAACCAAATGTAATTCAAGCATTTACAGTATTCAAACAGGCTGTTACAGCAGATGATATCTTAGCAGGAAAAGCATTCCCGGGACGTAAGATTATTATTATCGGTGGTGGCAGCGTAGGTTGTGAATTAGCAGAATACCTTGCTCCACTTGTAAATGACAGATTTGTTCGCAATCGTGACATCACAGTGCTTGAAATGGCTCCGGAAATCCTTATGGCAGAATCTGGTTCCGGACGCAGCGTACTCGTTCAGCGAATGATGGCAAAAGGCGTACATATCGAATGTAATGCAAAAGTAACAGATGTTACAGAGGATACCATTACTTATGAGCAGGGTGGTGTAGAACATGTGATTACCGATGCAGATACACTTGTATTTGCAAATGGATATCATGTAGATCCAACAATTGAAGAAATGCTCAAAGAAGCAAATACACATTATCACTTGATTGGTGATGGAGAAAAAGTTGGTAACTTAAGAGATGCGATTACAAGAGCATATGAAGTGACAAAAAATATCTAACGATTGACAATATCAGAATTATGAAAGCCTGATGGAATATAAATTATTCCGTCAGGCTTTCATAATATTCCTTTGGCGTCATGCCATATTCTTTTTTGAAGGCACGGAAAAAATGATTGTATCCGCCAAAGCCTCCCAATAAATACACTTCTTTGATTGGTTTACCAGCCTCAATATATTTTTTGCATAAATCCAAACGGGATTTCACGATATAAGAATGAATTGTCTGTCCGGTCAGTTTTTTGAATTCGCGGCAAAGATGGTGTCTGCTGACAAAAAACTGTTCTTCCAAAGCCTCTAAAGACAAATCGCCTGTCAAATTGGTGCGGATATAGCGGAACACATCATCCATAACCAGTTCCTTTTTACGGTGGGATAGTTTCACATGGTCCGAAGCAATACAAGAACGCAAAAACAAAATCAACAGAATAGACAGCATGTTTTTGCGGTAGAGTATCTGACCAAAATCATTGGAATCTTCTAAAAGTCCTAAGGTCGTTCTTGTAATATTTTTGATTAAAGTAGTGTCTCGGGTATCCAGATGAATCATGGCTTTTTCCAGTGGAATAAAAGAAAAGGCATGTTCCAAGTCACAGGATTCATCGGACAATTCGACCAAGAGGGATGGTGCAACACGAATGAAAAACAATTCCAAAGGTTTTTTATCATTGCGGTATTCCATTTGAATGCTGGTATCCGGTTTTAAAAGAACTGCAGTTTCTGTATTACAATTTACAAATTTATTTTCCAATTCAAAGTAGCAGTTTCCTTTTCCGATTAGGATAATCTGATAAGCATGCCCGGAAGAAAATTTTCGACTGGTAATTTTTGTGAAGTTAAGTTGTTTGATGTCAAAGGTTTTTTGTTTCATATTTTTGTTTATAGTAATTTTCCGTAGGTTTGGTGAAACCTTTATTCCTAAAACTAGGATAGCAAATAAAATTCGGAAGTACAAGTAAGAAATGTATGTTATACTAATATTAATAAAGTAGGGGAGGTGAACCTATTGAAAAAGAATCCAAAGAAAGTGTTGTTAGTATTCATGGTTTTTCTGCTGATGGTTACAGGATGCCAAAAAACACCGGTTTCTGATACGGATGAGAATATAGGTAAGAATTCAGAAACGGAAAATTTTCAGCAGGACGAAGATGGGGGAAATGAGCATCAAGAAGTGAAAAAGCAAAAATCGACAGTTTTAGAGCAGGCAGTACGCTTAGAAGCGGCAAGCAGTATCTATCAAATACCGAATGCCCGTGTAGAACGTGCATTGCAGCAGGAAATTGCATTGTTTGAAGAACAATTGCTTTTGTGGGGAAGTGATGTTAGTCAAGATGGTGAGAGTGTATTTTTTGTATCCTTGATTAGTCTGCAGACAGGAGAAGTGTTACAGGAAAAGATGTTTCCGGCAATGGACATTACTGCTGTACAGGTTTGCGGAGATAAGATAGCAGTCATTGATTGGGGAACAGGCAGAGTTACGCTGTTGAATCGTTACTTGGAAGTGTTAGAAGAATATCAAACCAATACATCATATTGTGCAGTTTATCTCAATCAGAAAGCAGCAAATATATATTGCTTTACACAGGAGGGCGTAAAGGTAATAAACACCCGAAGTGGTGATAGTACGATGTTGTTAGAAGATGCCGTTATGCTGTTTGCTTCTACGAAATGCGGCAATGCAGTTTCTGTTACTTATACGGATAAACAGACTCAAATGAATGAGAGTGCGATTGTGGATTTAGAAACAGGAGAGGTAAAAAAGATTCCATTTGATGGGGCATTTCATAGTGTTGAATATGAGGATGATATCTGGCTGGCAGGAGTAATTGGAGAGGATGCTGCCTATTATATTGGAAAATCCGAGCGTCCAAAAGCATTTGTCGCAAACGAAGACAATGCAATCGTAACCCTGCTGGCAGACCCGCTGCGCCTTATGGCAACCACTTATGATGACTACGGCAGACAGATGCTGACGCTGTATAGTCTGGATGGGAAATTCTTATCAAAAACGGTAGTTTCGGAACAAGTTGCATCTGTTTTATATGAACCTGTATGGTCAGAAAGAGATGGCGGCTATTTTTTCACTGCGATTGATTCGAAAGGAAAAGATATGCTGTTATTCTGGGATATGTCAGTGCCGTCCACAGGAGAAGATTTGATATTGGAATCCGCATACAAAGAAGTTTCGGTTGATTCTACTGTATCAAAGGAACTGCTTACGCGGGCAGAACAGCTTGGTGCGAAATACGGAGTGGATATTTTGGTGGGTGACCAGACCGCGGATGCTTATGGAATTTATTGGACAGCATGTGAAATGGATGAAACGTATATCGCAGAGGGGCTGGATGCTGTGGAACAGGCATTGTCTAAATATCCGGATGGATTTATGAAGCAATTGGTATATGGAGACCAAAAAAAGGTGGAAATTCATTTGACAGGTGCATTTACATTAAAAGAATATCCGGAAGGTGAAGTCAATGGATTCACAACGTATATTGGTTTTGCACAGGAACAGGAAGGCAAAAATATAGTAGCTGTAGATATTACAATGGCGGGTTCCATAGAACAGACGCTGCACCATGAGATTATGCATATTATTAATTATAAACTCACTTTTGACGCAAATATAAGAAGTGAAGCACTGTATTCCGAAGAAAATTGGAATGCATTGAATCCAAAAGGATTTACCTATGTAGGAGACAAATTTTATTTACCGGAAAGTATTTATCGGGACGGTTATGAGAGTTATTTTATCGATATCTATTCCAGAACTTCTGCGGGTGAAGATCGTGCACGTATCATGGAATATGCAATGGTGGATGCAGATTGGGCATTTTCTAATGCAGATGGAAGACATCAAAAATTAGCCTATTTGTGTGAATGTATTCGGGACGCTTTTGACACCAAGGGATGGCCAAAGCAGACGGTTTGGGAACAAACTTTGGGAAATGAATAAAATAATGCATAAAATTAGTAACGGTTCAGCCATTGGCTGAACCGTCATGCATAGTATTCCAAACATTGGCTACGGATATATTTTAATTTTCCGTGGGAAATTGGAACCGTATTTCCATTCGTCATAGTGATTCCATCTTTGGAAATCGTGGAAATATAATCCATATTGACAATATAAAAACGATGGGTACGAAGAAAATTTTCTTTCGCAGCCAGTAAATCTTCCAGTTCTTTAAAACGCATGGAAGTTTGCAGAACACTTCCGTCGATGAGATGAATCGACACGATGCGGTTACATACTTCACAATATTCAATATTGGAAGCCAGTATACGGTAAATGGTATCCTGGCTTCGAATGAGAAATCCACGCGTTGTTTCATGTGCAATTTCCGATAACAGATGCTGCATGAGCTGGCAGAAGGTATCCTGCCGCATAGGCTTCAATTGGTAGGAAAACGCTCTTACGGTATACGATGCCACAGCATATGCCGCAGAGGAGGAGAGAAAAACAATTTTAACATTCTGGTCAATTTTTCGAACATCTTTCGCGATATCAAGTCCGTTCCCCTCTATGAAATCAGTATTTAAAAAAAGAATATCAAACAGCCGGCCGCATTCCATCTGTGTCAACAGGTCAAAAGAATTGGAAAATGCCACATATTCCATTGTAATCGGATGTTCTTTAAAAAAAGCCTGTGTCCATTCAGACAATTCCTGCAAAATGGCAGGGGCATTATCACAAAATGCAATTCGTATCATAAGTATCCTCTTTAACTATACATTTTTATATTACCATCATAACAAAATTGCATTTTGCAAAGGACTTTTTAACGAAATCGTTAAAAACTTTTTTTTCTATAGATCATCCGCTATAATAAGTGTAGCTGATTTTTTGTGGTTGCGAATCGTTACTGTTTGCGAGGTACGAGTGAACAGTAACAGAAAAATAGGTAAGGAGGCGTATACGTATAGATGAAAAGAACACATCTGCAGTTGGGAACACAATTGCTGTTTGTATCGCTTATATTATGTTTTCTTACGCTGCTCTACATTACAGATAATAAATACTATAAGACCGATGTTTTACCGGAAAAGGGAGTTCTGCATCTTTCAAGTGAGACTTTGGATGGAGATCCAGTATTTTTAATTGATGAATGGCGCATATGGGACGGCACAGATCGGAGTGAAGAAGCCTATGCCGAGAGCAGGCGTACATGGATTGGTGAGTTTTCAAATTACAGACGGTATAATGATGCAGCTAGAAGTCCTTATGGAAGCTGTGTGTATCGTTTGCAAATAGAATATACAGGTGAGCCGGAAATTGCTGCCTTATATTTTCCACAATTGTGTCAGGAATATGAGTTGTATTGGGATGACAGCTTGCTGGCAAAAGGAGAAGCCAGAGCCTATGAGATGGTGCAGATGACTCCGGGACGGCATAGTATTACCTTATGCGTGACTGGAGAATCGGGGTATTATGCAGGGATGTATTTTCCAGGTGCAGTCGGAAGTCCCAAGACAATCAGCCGTATGATGGCAGTACAAAATATGATATATGGAGTGAGTGCTCTGATACCATTGGTACTTGCAGCATTTTGTCTTAGTTTGTGGCTGGGAAGCAGAGAATTAAAACGAAAATATTTAGCATGGGTATCGATTTGTTTTGCAGGTTCCCTAAGCTATCATTTTTTACAGCTATTTGAAAACCCATTAAGCGAGTATCGGTTTCTTATTTCCGATATTGCTTTGTATGGTATGTTTTACTTTGCCATTGTGCTGATGTTAGAAGCCATTGGCGAAAGCAGACCAAAATGGAAAAAAGTGCTGTGCTATGCATCTGTTCTGGTATCTGTGACAGAGCTGATTCTTTATTTAGCAGCACCTTTGTGGTATGATGCGATTATTTTGCATGGTACGATTCAAAATGGATACCGCGTATTTTTGTTTTTATGTCTTGCGGGTGCAGGGATTATGATTTCGAAAAAAGAAGGTTTATCGCGTTTGGTTTTATATTGTGACAGTGCTCTTGGCATGGGATTGTTGGTGAATCTTTTGGCATCAAATCTCTTCGAACCGATTTATGGTTTATGGCAGTTTGAGTGGTGTTCCCTCCTGCTGGTCATTCTTTTTGCTGTATATATGGAGTGCGAGAACCGTCAATTAATATTGGAAAACCAAAAGTATCAGGAACATTTAGAAGAGCTGGTGGAGGAGCGTACGACGCAGTTGACTGGCGTACTTGAAGAACGCAGGGCTTTCTTTTCGGATATGGCACATGATTTGAAGGCACCATTGTCTTCGATAAAGGCATTTATGTATATGATTCGTTCTCAAAATATTGGCATGGATAACGAGCTGGAATTGTATTTAGAACAGGTAGATGTGCAGCTTAAGGAAATGTCACAGCGCGTGGGAAGTCTGAATGAACTCAATGCCGTTGACAGATTAAGTGAGCAGCCGGAAGATGTAGAAGTTTCCACATTTATGGAAGAAGTTTATCAGCTTCACAATCCGGAAGCTGCAGCATCGGGTGTGCATCTAATCATCCAGCCACCAACAGAGTCCGTCACGATACGCATCCAAAAGAAAAAAATTCTGCTGGTATTTGAAAATCTATTTTATAATGCATTACGTTTTACGGATATGGATGGAAGCATTACCATATCTGCAGAAAAAGACGGTGGAAAGCTGCGTATCGATATCCGTGATACAGGCTGTGGAATTCCGGCAGAAGAACTACCGCATATCTTTGAGCGTTTTTATATGGGAGAAAGAGGAAAAGCCACAGGTGGAAGTGGTCTGGGGCTTTATATTGTACAGACTATCATAAAAGAGCAGGGGGGCGGGATAACTGCAGAATCCGAAGTCGGTATGGGTACGGTATTCCATATCTGGCTGTAAGTATAATTATTCCGGTGCTGAACTGTTATGAATAATTATGTAATATTTGTAAAAAAATTGTAAAAAGTTGATTCGTTTCGTAAAAAGGTCCGTTCGGTAAAACGGGCTCTTTTTTTGTCAAAAATTTGGTATGCTTTGTCGAAATATAGGAAATTGTAGTATGAACGCAAGCAACGAAGTTGCCTGCGTTCACGAACAAGTAGCGAAAGCGGATTGTGAGTGTCCGCTTTACTTTCCGAAAAAAATAGGAGGTGTGTGTTATGAAAACACAAAATGCCAAAGGCATGAAAAGGTTAAGTGCCATTTTGTGTATGATTTGTATGATGTTTGCACTTTGTGCAGGCGCAGGTACAGCATATGCACAGAACAAGGCGGGGATTACAGTGGTATCCTGTGAAACCGAAAAAGGAAACATTGTAAGCGTTTCTGTAAAATTGTCAAATAATCCGGGAATTTGGGGATTGAAATTCAAGGTTGGCTACAACCATGATGCTTTGACATTAAAAGGAATGCAGGTCGGAAATGTGTTTTCAGCAGGTGAGGTAATAAAACCAGACAGCTTTGATAAGGAGAAGTTTGTCTTTTATGCTTCCGCTGATGCATTGGAAAACATTACGACAAATGGAACATTGGTGACATTGGAATTTCAGGTGAAAGACACCGCAGCCACAGCCGATTATGATATTACATTAGGGCTCTCACAGGCGATTAACATAGACGGTGAGGACGTAGCAGTGACGTTAAGCAATGGTAAAATTACAGTTGTAGATTGTATGCATGACATGGATTGGAAAGTGACCAAAGAGGCAAGCTGTAAGGAAGCGGGCACAGAAACTCAGTTCTGTAAAAAATGTAACAAAACATTTGAAAGCAGAGAAATCCAGAAAACAAAACATACATCCGAGTGGAAAGTAACCAAAGCTGCAACTTGTGAAGTAAATGGTACGGAAACCGAAACATGTAAGAAATGTGGAGAAGTATTGAATACGAGAGAAATTTCGGCAACCGGCCATGGCAAGACAGAAGTAAAGAATGCAGTTTCCGCAACAGAAACAAAAGAAGGTTATACAGGTGACAAATGCTGTGTAGATTGTGGCAAAGTTCTTGAAAAAGGAAAGGTGATTCCAAAGGTAGAAAAGGAAACTTCATCACAGCCGGAAACACCATCAAAACCATCGAAACCGGAAAAAGAAGATATAGAGACAAGTCCGGACACTGGTGAAAATGATCAGACAACCGAAGAGCCTGAAACAGAAGAACCGACAGAAGAAATGGAAGATACCGAAGAAGTCGAAAACACAGAGGATATCGGAAATGCGGATGACGAAAATAATGCAGGTGAAAATCCATCCTCTCCAATCGGAGCAGTTGCAGCAGTTGTGGTAATCACAGGAGCAGCAGGTGGATTATTCTTCTTATACAGAAAGAAAATGGGAAGATAAGAGAATGGTAAAGGTGCGGAATTTTTGCAAAAAATAAAGAAAGGAAGTCTCAATCATGCGAAAGAGAATATTAAGTCTTCTGCTTGTTGCTGTGACTTTGCTGACCAGCTTACCAGCAAATTTCCTGGCAGCAGCAGAAAAGAAAATTTTATACGGTGACGTGAATGATGACGGCGCAATTGATTTAAAAGACGATTTGCTTTTAAAACGTTATATTGCAGAACAGAATCCTTCGGGATTTCACATGAAAAATGCAGATGTAAATGGGGATGACAAGGCAGACTTTAAAGACTTATTGATGCTGAAGAAATACCTTGCAGAATGGGAAGGTATTGTTCTAGGGCCAAAAGATGATTCCGTTAAGGTAACATTCGTAGATGGCGACAGAATTATTGATACCATTACCACAGAAAAAGGTGAACCACTCAGTCAAGTGCCGGGAGTTACGAAATCGTCCAAAGCGAATGCGATTCTCGTTGGCTACTACACAGACAAAGAATGTACACAGCCATTCTACGCAGAGAATCCGGTAGAATCTGATATGACGGTATATGCAAAATACCAGACTATGGCAAGTATTGAAGAACTGAACTATACTTCCTTTGCATTAATGGATCAGACACCGGACGTAAGCTTCCAGATTAAAAAATCATCCGGAAGTGTACCAGTAGAAGATGCGGCCGTTTTAGTAGTAAAAGATGGTTCTGATCCGGTAGAACTGAATATTACAGATGCAGATGGAGATGGTGTTTACGCTGTATCTGCAAAAGGCGGATTTAACGAAGGTGCTTCTTACGAATTGAACTTAGCAGATGGATGGGTATTTGCAGGTAAAGACGCAACCATTCGTACAGCAGCGTTCTCCATCAAAATGGATGAAGTAGAAAACCTTCAGATGAGTGATGACATTATATATATTCAGGATACAGATGCTCTGAAATATGATATTGCAGGCGATACACTTGATGTACTTACATCCAAGGATGTGGACAAATTATCACCGGAAGCAGAGAATGAACCAGCAAAAACCGGTACATTTGTTTATAATCAGGCATCCGAATTGAATGTAAATGACATTCTCTGTATTTATGTGGGCAAACGTCCGGAAGAGAGAAAAGAGGGTAGCGAACTTCTCGACCCGGCAGTATATGTAAAAGTTGCAGAAGTAAATGGTACAACAGTTTCATTTACGATGCTTGGTGAAGATGACCAGCAGGCACTCTATGAGATTCCGGACAACTTCCCAATTAAAGTAGAAGTGCTTCCGGCAGATGAAACCGGTACGGTAAATATCAGCGGTCTGGATGTAGAAGTATACAAAATGATGAGTGAAGAAATCACGGAAGAAAATGCACTGGATACTGCAAAAGGTGCAATCAACGAAGGCGATTTTATCACACTTTATGTAGACAGCAATAATTTAACAGAGGATACTGTTGTATATGGTGAAGTTACCGGCTACAATGCAGAAACAGGCGAGATTACATATAAGAAAACAACTGCAGAAGCAATTGAAAACTGTATGGATCTCTACGTAGATGCAGATGTAGATGGTGCAGACATTGTTACAGAAGAAGAAGCGGCTGAAATCGAACAGATTGTATTACAGCAGCTTCAGGAAAGCGGCTTTGGCGAAGAAGCAGCATTTCTCCTTGCAGAACTCGTAACACAGACAGATGGATTCCGTAACAGCGAAGGCATTCGTGATTTCGTAGTAAAAGATGCAAAAGGCAATGTGCTGACAGACGAACAGATTGAACTTCTCAATCTTGGTGGAAGTTTTGAGCTTTCTGATGATGTAAAACTGAAAGTAGAACTCATAAGAAAAGGCGACCAGCTTCACTTTGATGGCGGTTTACAGCTTGCAGTAGGTATTGAGGCAGATTTAGAAGTAGAAGTAGGCGAAGAAGGCAAGATTGCAATCAAGATTTCTGCTTCCTTTGTAGAAGAAGTAGCAATTGACCCTAGCGTAAAGGGCAGCATTGTAAAGAAAAAAGTACTTGGATTTATTCCGGTTCCTATCGGTGTAAACGTAGGTTCAACCATCGACGTTAGAAATTATACCGCATTCTCATTTGACGCAGAAATCTATACGATGGAAGACAAAGACGATAAGAGCAAATGGGACAAAATCAAAGATATCATGCATGACCCTACTGAATTGCTCGGTGTTGTAGTACCGGAGAAATTTGAAGGTGTATTGAGCAATGTCGGCGATGTTATGGACATGATTGATGAGCTCGAGAGCAAAGTCAAGAAAGCAAATGAAACCGCTGAAAAGATTGAAGGCTACAAGAATGATATCGAAGACCTTTGGGCTATCGTAGAAGCAAAGGGCGTTACAGACAGAGAAACATGGGCAGAGCTCGAAGAATCATTGGGAAAAACCAATGTAGCATCCGATCTTCTTGACCTGATGGATATGACAACTGAGACAGGCATCACAACCGAATACCTCAGCACATTCCAGGAATTAATGGATAAATACAGTGAGACAGTTCAGAAAGAAACAGACTGGATTGCACTTGTAGAAAAAGAAATGTTTACTGTGGAAGTAGTGGTGTATGGTATTGCCATCGGTATGGAAGTAGATTTTATCGTTCGTATGGATATGAGTATTGCAATTGGCTCAAATCTGGAATACGAAGTTGGTAAACGTTATAACTTCTGGTTTGAAATCGGTTTGTTCAAACCAAAAGCAGGAAGCTCTACCATGGACTTAATCGATGAGAGATTTGCATTCCAATTCTATGTAATGGGACGTCTCGGACTTCGTGCAGGTGTAGAAGCAGAATTTTATGTAGGTATTGGTAGCGGCAAGCTCGCACGTGTAGGTATTACAGCAGAACTTGGACCATACCTGAAATTATATGGATTCTTTGTATATGAATATACGAAGTACCGTCCGGCAAATACCGGCGACTGGCTTGCGACGGAGCGAATGGCAGGTGGTATGTTCTTGGAATTCGGTCTGTATTTCATCCTTGGTTTTGAAGCACAGGCACTCGGATTATTTGAATACAGCCATGATTTCTTGGATGAAGAAATTCCATTGCTGACGGCAGGTGACCGGAAGTATTACTATGACTTTAGTTATGAACCGGAAGTTGGCGAAATGGTAGTCGTTCGTGACGAAGACGGAAACAGCACGAATGGTATTACCACACCATTGAGAGACTCTTTGATTGCACTGAATTATGTAGACTTAAAGACAGGTATTCAGGCAGAAGAAGTGGTAGAATATAAGGATTATATCTACACAGTGTCAAATGAGAACTTCTCAATTGATGAGAACACAGGTATTATCAGTGTAAATGTTCCGGAAAACACACGTATCATGGAATGTGATTTAACCGTTACATACAAATATGGAAAATTAGCATTTTCACAGTACGATATGTCTGTAACCATTCCATTGGTATGGACAAACCTTTCTGACGCAGAATTAAGCGAATACTATACAGCATCTGTACGTGTAGGTAATGACGTAGATGGTTATGAAACCGTATGGAGCACAAGAGTATTAAAGAACCAGCAGTTTGACCTTCCAACAGCGGAAGAAATCAAAGAACTCATCGGCTGGAACGATGCAAAATATGCAGCAAGTACAGGATATGGCGATCAGGCACTCGAAGGTCTGACACTGATTGAAGACGAAGTATATGACTTTAAGGTAGATTATAAGACTTACAGCATTACCGTAAACGGTATTCAGAATAAGAATGGTTCTACCACAAGCAAGACATTCACAGCCAAGTACGGCGAAAGCTTTGACTTCTCCAGCCTTGCAGAAACAGGTACATATAAGACTGGCGAAACATACACCAAGTTTGCAGGTGTAACCACAACAGCTACCATTACTGTAAATGGTGAAAAAGAAGTGATTGACCTTTCCAAACCAATCAATGGTAAAATGGCAGAAGCACTCACAGCCGGTATCACTGCAACCGCAGAATATGTGAACAACAGTGTAAGTATTGCATTCCTCTTTGCAGGTGGTGAACATGAAGATGTGACCATGAAGATTGCAAAAGGTGAAGAACCGGATACAAGTATTCTTGATGAAATTGCAGCAGAATTAGGTCTTACCGTAAAGGAAATCTCTCCGGTATTAGGTAAGGTATATGCAAATATGAACTATATCGTAACCTTGGGAGAAATCGAAGGTGAGCCTGTAGTTATTACATTCGAAGAAAATGGTGGAAGTGAAGTAAATAATATCGAAAAAGTTCCAGGCAGCTTGGTTGGTAAACTTCCTACACCTACAAGAACCGGTTACACATTTGATGGCTGGTATACCGACAGCGCATGTCAGACATTATTTGAAAGTAAATATGTACCGGAAGGCAGCATCACACTTTACGCAAAATGGATTGCAAATACATATACCGTAAACTTCCATGTAAATGGTGGTAATGCACTTGCGGAAGAAGATGCAAGCAAGAAAGTTACTTATGACAGTGAATATGGTACATTCCCAGCAGTAAGCAGAACCGGATATGGATTCGTAGGCTGGTTCACAGCAATCGAAGGCGGAGAACAGGTAAAAGAAAGTGATATCGTAAATATCGCAGAAGACCAGACATTGTATGCACGTTGGAAAGAATTAAAAGAAATTCCAAACACAATCTTTGACTTTGGAACAGTAGAAACATATACTTACCAGACAAAGACAAACCGTACACCAGATTATGTATTTACAGCAGAAGATGGTGAAACATACAGCGAAAGTGAATTTACGTTCTCTTATAAGCCGCAAGATGCAAATGATTATATCGAAGGCTTACCATTACATATAGGTACATATGATGTGCTTGTAACAAGAGATGCAGACAATGATTATCGTAAGTTTGAATATCTCTATACAGGTGTTATGATTATTAACCCTATCAGCTTTGATGTTAATGCAAGTTGGTATATGGTTACAGTTGATGAACATACTGGTACTGGTTCTGACCAAAAATTGAATATTGAGGTTACTTGGAGTGATGGTACAAAAACAACAGATTCTTTAGAAATTAATAAAGCTACAATTACAGGTAAATATTACAAATATGGTGTATCACCTACAAAGTGGTATTCGAAAGCATCCGGTAATCTTAATAGAACATTTACGATAACTGTAAATGTATATGATGTATTAGGCAATAAAGAACAAGTTGGTTACGATAAGGATTATTGGGTTGCACCAGCAAAACATGAATGGAATATTAAGGTGCCTGTAGTAGACACTACGATTGAAGGTGTTAATGTTGACGATTGTAGTAAGATTGCAGTAAACGTTAGTATGTATGGTGTAAATGATAATCTTCTCAGTGGCGTACAGTATGTTGTTGAGAATGATGCTGTTACAATTAAAGATGATACCTTGTTAATTGATGGTTCTAAGCTTACAGAAGAAAATACAAAGATTGTTGTATATGCGAAGTATGCAGGCAGCGATACACTTGTACAGGTAACAGAGTTTGATGTAACAAGAAATACCGTTGAATAATTGTATATAGTGTAGAATTGTGTATTTGGGGGTCTTCGGACCCCCAAATTTTTATCCATTTAAGCTTAAAAGCATATTCAATTTACAATTTTTGTATTTGGCATGCACATATCCAAAGAAAAGGATGCCTGTAAGCAAGCCAATTCTGCGATTTAAGAATTTGGCATGCATAAATTCAAAGAAAAGGATGCCTGTAAGCAAGCCAATTTTGTAATTTAAGAATTTGGCATGCATAAATTCAAAGAAAAGGATGCGTGTAAGCAAGCCAATTTTATAATTTAAGGATTTGGCATGCATAAATTCAAAGAAAAGGATGCGTGTAAGCAAGCCAATTTTATAATTTAAGGATTTGGCATGCATAAAT
>CAYVGA010000044.1:0-15647 GCA_964449855.1 uncultured Lachnobacterium sp. | reverse complement strand
ATCTGATACTGACAGATATCACAGTAGCAGTCTCTGTCATTATCTGCATGTGCTGCTTTTTCACTGATTTCCGTACATGTTCCATTGGTACATACATGCCAATGGTTGTCTTTATCTGTTACCCAATCGGTTGACCAGTTATGTCCATCATATACGGTAATTGTACGTGATACGCTGTTTCCAGCCTTGTCAATTGCAATAACAGTATGTGTCTTTCCGTCTGCGGAAATGGTATAGTTGCCATTTTCGTCTGCTGTCAATTCCACACCATCTACAGTTACCTTGTCCATATAGGCATCGATTACGGTAAATGTTACGGATTCACAATAAATCTTGTCATCTTCAAGCTCTGTGATTTCAGGTACGATTGCATCGATTACAAGTCCGTCACTGGAAATATAGGTAAGATTTCCGGATTCATCGATAATCTTTGCATAGATGACATATTCAGCATTTGGCATGATGTGGAATGAACCACCATTTCTGATTTCATTCCAATCCGTATCTGCTAATGCTTTTACTTCATCTAATTTCAATGCATCATTTGCAACATGGTAGTAAATCTGGTCTACCGCAGCATTGTCTTCTGCAGTAATGGTTACTTTCTGTGTTTCCTTGAAGAAAATACCAAACGTAATTTCATTCAGGAACTCTGCCCATTTATCATCTGCTACAGTAATGCTTCCTGTTGGTGCAATCTTATCATAGATTTCAAATGCTGCTTTTGCTGTAACACCTTCTACAGTAATTGCTGCATAATATGTACCAACTGCAATTGGTTCTGCTTTCTTTGTACATGCTTCATCAGAATAGAACTGAATGCTATCTTTTGTGAGATTGCTTCCGGTTGCAATATTAAATGCTTCTGCATTTTCTAACTGTGCTCCGGTATAAACTTCACCTGAGTAAGCTGCATTTTCTGCAGTTACGGTTACGCTTACAGCATCTGCATAAGCACAATGTGCATCTGATGTACAGTTTACAGTAATCTTATTACCGGAAACTGCATAATTCCATGTATGTGTTCCTGTTGCTTTTACAATCACTGCTGATTCGGTAAGTTCATTCTTTCCGAGTTCATCTGCAAAGTATTTTGCACAATCGTTACATACATAATGTTTTACATGTCCGTCTGCTGTACAAGTAGCTTCTTTTGCTTCTACGAATGTAAGGTCATGTTTTACGGTTACCGTACATTCTGCCTTAACACCGCTTGGTGTTTCTGCTGTAATGACTGCTGTTCCGGCTGCTACTGCTGTTACGTTACCATTTTGGTCTACAGTAGCTACTGCTGCATTGTCGCTTGACCATGTTACATATGTTCCTTCCGGATTCACAGTAGCGGTCAATCCTGCTGTTGCGTTTTCTTTCAGTGTCAATGCAGTCTTATCTAATGCAATTGTTTCTTCTATCGGTTCTGTTGTCACAGTAACTTCACATGTTGCAATCACATCATGTAAAGTACGAACTGTAATCGTTGTAGTGCCACTCTTTACACCTGTTACTTTACCGTTTTCGTCTACAGTTGCAATTGATTCGTCTGCAGAAGTCCATACTAATGTACTGTTTGCAGGATTTACAGTTGCACGCAAGGTTGTAGTTCCATTTAATCCTACGATAGCAACTGTTCTATCTAAGCTGATAGAAACTTTATTGTTTGCTGTGTATACAGATTCTGTATCTACAGTTTCACCTTTTACTAATACCATAACAGACTTGTATGGTACACTTACCTGTCCATTTGTTACGGTTGCCAATACATCTGTACCGGCATCTTCTGCATTGATACATACCTTCCATGTACCATTTGCTGCACCATAATTGTAAAGGTTAATATTCTGGCTGTTATCGGATGCGTTGAAAATTACAACGATGCCATCAGATACTTCACCGTCTACACTGTCTTTACCATTGATGGTGAATAAAATCACATCATTGGTTACCCAATGGTATGTTACATTTGCTGCTACTTCTTCTTTTGTAGAAAGACGAAGTGCTTCGTGGTTCTTACGGAATTCAATTAAGCCTTCATAGTAATCTACGGTATCCGCATAAAGTGCATCGCCATCCAAATTGGACCAACGCAATTTGTTTACATAATCAGATGCGTTATAACTGTTATGGATAATCGTTCCATCTTCTTCCAACTTGGTTCTTAAGAATTCTTCCCCTGCATGAATGAGTGGAATACCTTCTGACAACATATAGAAGGAAGCTGCCAGATTATTCAATCTTGTCTGATATGCACCCGGTGCATCATCATAGCTGTTGTATGGTGCATTGGATACTTCATTGATTTTGTCCATCAATGTATAGTTGTCATGACAGGATACATAGTTAATGGTCTGGATTGGTTCCGGACACCACCATGTAGTTGCTGTGAAACATTCTTTCATTAAATCTTCGATTGATTTACCATCACGATAGTCAATGTTCCAGATAAAGCCCTGTCCATCAATATCACTACCTGCTACACCATTACGAAGTGTATCACTAAAGTATGCAAATTCAGGTGTTAAATTAGCATTTGCCTGTGTTGCCATAGAATAGCCATCTTTACTTACGGCTGTACCTAATGTCCATCCTTCACCATAGAAAATGATATCCGGATCAATCTTGTGTACTTCTTCTACGATGGTATTAATTGTTTCAGTATCTAATAAGCCTACCAGGTCGAAACGGAATCCGTCGATATGGTATTCTTCGTGCCAGTACAAAATAGATTCTACTACGTACTTGTGTACCATAGAACGTTCGGTTGCTGTATCATTACCACAGCCGGAACCATTTGAGTATGATCCATCCTCATTTGTTCTTGAGAAATAACTTGGTACAATCTGGTTGAATCCGAATGTACCTGCATCGTATACATGGTTATATACAACGTCCATGATTACATTGATATTGTTTTCATGTAATGCCATAACCATCTGTTTCATTTCGTTTACTCGAACAGCACCATCATATGGATCTGTAGAGTAAGAACCTTCCGGTACGTTGTAGTTCAGTGGGTCATAACCCCAGTTGAACTGTGCTTCGTCTAATCTGCTTTCATCTACGGATGCATAGTCATAAATTGGTAATAAGTGTACATATGTCACACCTAAATCAATCATATGATCCAAACCTGTAGATGTTCCGTCTGCTGTTGTCGTTCCTGTTTCTGTAAGGCCGAGGAACTTGCCCTTGTTTGCATCCGATATGCCAGAGTTTTCATCGATGGAAAGGTCTCTTACATGCAATTCGTAAATCACTGCATCGGTATATTCCATGTCTTCATGAGGGCCTGTATCGTTTGCCCATCCTTCTGGATCCGTCGAATCCAAATCAAGGATCATTGCACGGTTACCATTTACGCCGGTTGTTCTGGCATAAGGGTCACATACTTCGTTTGTCTCGTTATTTACAGTTACAGAGTATGTATAGTATTTTCCGTTCCAATCGCCTTCTAATGTGTATGCCCATACACCTTTTTCACCTAAGGTCATGTTATAAGACTTGATCAAGTCATTTGTTCCCTTAGTTCCGCTTTCGTAAACATTTAATACAACATTCTCTGCAGTTGGAGCCCATACTTTAAGTGTTGAGGCAGTCTTGGTATAGGTAAGACCTAAATCATCGCCTTCATAAGTATAAGCACTTTCAAATTCCTGTGTAGAATAGATATTCGGCATGGTAAGTGTATATTCATAACCGTCAAAGTAAAGTGCATATGTCTTTAACACTTCCTTCATAGCTGACAGTTCTTCTTCGATGTATACATAATAGGTACATCCAGACTGTACTACACTTGTAATCGTTATATCTTTCTTATCGGAAACGCATGTAATTGTAAATGCATCCACAAGATTTCCTGTAATCGGACGATTTGTTGTAATGATAAATCTGTTGTTTGTACGATCAAATTCACTTGCTACGACTTTTTGACCAATTACGGCATCCTCACCAAGTACCTTTACTCCGCCCCATACACCGGACTGAACATAATAATGTACAGTTCCGGATACGATATCGGAAATATCAATACTCTGGTCTTTTCCATTGTGATCGTTTTCTTTCCAATCACCCACGCGGATACGATAATTTACGGTATTGGTCTTACGTCCATCTACAGTAATTGTTGCTACTTTTTCACCATTTACATCTTCGAAATCATAGCGTGCACCACTTGTCGTATCTGACCATAACCAAGCATTCCAATCTTTGCTGTAATTATTGTCATCTCTCTTGTAGTGAATCTTTACTGTAATCTTATTGGTATCTTCTGTTGTTGTCGCTTCACCGGAAGTTTTTACCAACACAACAGTTCCGCCACTTGCTGCACCCGGAATCGTAACTGTTACAGTTCCTTCATCCGAAACAGTATATGTCTTTCCATTGTAAAGATCTTCGTATTCACTTCCTGCTGCACCATTTACATAGAATGTAAGTGTCTTTGCATCGCCCCATACATTGGTACCTACGTAAATCGTTTCGCCTTCATAACTTCTTGCAAATACATCATAACCGGTATCTGTAGAAGCTCCATCATAGTATTGCTTGTCAGAAATCACTACGCTGTAGCGATCACCTTTTGCAAATACTTCGGAATACTCTCTACGAATATTCAGCATGGTCTTATAGTGCTTATACATCGGATTAGAATCTGTTGCGAGACTCCAATTAAAGTCATAACGGTTATCCTGATATGGATAATTATTCGCACCAGTCAAGCCAAGTTCTTCACCATAGTAAATTACCGGCTGGCCTTTTGCTGTGATCTGGTAAGTAGCTGCTACCTTCATCAAAGCATTTGCCCAATCTGCACTTTCACCATAAGAATTGATCAAATCATATAAGAAGCCATTTTCGTCATGGCTGCTCAAGAATGAGCCCATCGTAGAGGCACTGTTTAAAATACCATTACGTGTCTGCAATTCTTTTTCAATTGCTGCAAGGTTTTCGCTTGCAAGATTTGTTAAAATATCATTGAAATGGAAATCCAATAAGGAATCCATCTTGCCTGAGTTCAACTGATCATAATCATTTCTATAACCTGCATCATAGTATTCACCAATCAATTTGAAATCAGGATCAATCTTTGTCAACTCATTCTTGAATGCTTCCCAAGTAGTATCGTCTACATGTTTTACCGTATCTACACGATAATAGTCGATATCAAACTCTTTCATCCAAGATGTCTGCCATTCGATTAATTTCTCTCTTACTTCTTCATCTTCTGTCAAGAAATCCGGTAAGCCGGAAAGTGACATTTTTTCTTCATCACCATCAATGCTTGTCTCACGAATCATGTCTTTATAGACCTGATTGCCTTCACTATCCACAGCACCTTCTACTGCGATGATAGAATTGAAGTAATCTTCTGTACCATATCCTGCATGGTTGAGAACAACGTCCACCATTACCTTCATGCCTTTTGCATGTGCTGCTGTAATGAGTGCTCGTAATTCTGCTTCCGTACCAAGATGTGGATTTAATTCAGTGAAATCTTCTGTCCAATATCCATGATAAGCATAGGACTCGATTCCATCTGCTTCATTACGCATATTTTCATCGATATTGTCAACGATCGGTGTTAACCAGATGGTATTTACACCCAAATCATATAAATAATCGATTTTTTCTGTAAGTCCGGCAAAGTCACCACCGTGGATGCTTGATTTGCCATTCTTGTCGTAACCTGTTGTAGCTTCGCCATCATCGGTTACCGTATTGTTTGATGTATTACCATCAAAGAAACGGTCTGTTACCGCAAAGTAAATCACTGCTTCATCCCAGTCAAAATCACCGAGCTTGTCTGCCGTATTTGCAGTCTTGATTCTTTCTACTACTTCTACAGTTGCTGTCGTATAGTAGCTCTGGCCACAGTCATCTACCAATGTAACCTTAATCTGTTTATTACCCAAAGATGTAGTGTCTGTACAGCCGAATGTATATGCTAAAAGATCTAAATCCATTTCAGCACTACTATCCTGTCCAAGTGCACTTAAATCCAGATAAATATGTTCCGGATTGAAACCAACCAAACTGTCAGCTTCTGTCTTTGGTGCCCATGTAAGGGAGATGATATTGTTATCATTGTAATCCATTGTGCTATTCAGCACAGTTGCTGTAAGTGTTACATTGTACACTTTATTACGAACAAGACTGTATGTTTCACCATTCAATACACCTGTTCGTGTATTATTTGCATCCAATACTTTACTACCATCTACATTATAGTAATAGTAATAATCGGTATCGTCTGCCAGCTTAATCTGAGCATAGAAACGTTCGTTTTCTTCGTCATACTTCATAACAACATCTTCTAATGCTGTTACTGTACCATTTGACTCTTTCTTAACGGATAATATTACTTTTCCATCCAAAGATGCCAGATTATTTGCGATAAATAAATCTTTATCTCTGAAATAGAATGTAATCGTATCATTCTTACGATCGATGATAACACCTTCTGTTGCGGAAAGGGTCTTTGTGATTCTGCCGTTTTCAAAACGAACTTTTGCAAATGCATCTTCTTTTAAAATCTTAACGTTGTTGTCTCCACCTTCTTTTGCCGAGAAGTCTGTTCCTTTCTGAACAAGGAAACCGATTGTCTTATCTGCATCACCTGCAATTACAGGAATTTTTGCAATATACTGGCCATTGATTTCCTTGAATGGAATATGGATACCTTTTTCCTGACCATCCTGCCAGTAAGAATATCCCGTACTCCATGCATATGCATAAGTATTATCATATGTACCGCCATATTCTACATATACATATTTTTCTTTTGGCACATCACTTAAAGAAGTAAATGCTGTTGTATAACCATCTACAAGATAGATTGTCTGGCTGCCTTTTGCAGTATTGGTATAGATGATGTCTCCAACACCTTTCCAATCCCAAACACCATCACCTTTACTCTTTAAGAGGAAACCTAATTGTTCAGAAATTGTTGTAAATTCTGCTTTTAACCAGGTTCTTCCATCGGATAATGTTTCTGTTTCAAATGTAAGTTCCTGATCTGCAAAAAGCTGTTCACCTGATTTATCCCATGTCCAAAGACCGGTATACGCAGGATCTACTCGTTCTTCAATTGCACTATACAAATAAATTGTATATGTGTATTCTTTATCAAATACATTGATAGTAATCGGACTGGATACACCATTTGCTGTTGCAATAATCTCCAATTCCTTACCAGCATAATCTGCAGCTACCGTAAGTTTTCCATTTGTGATGGAAACTTTTTCTACATCCGCATCTTTTACAGAATAAGTAACTGTAACCTGTTCCGTACTTCCATCTGCTTTTACAAATTCTAACTGAGAAGGTAAGGTTACTTCTCCACCTTTTTGACATAAAATATTGTCATCCGGCTGTTTTACACCGGTAATGATGAGTTTGCTGTTTCCAATCGAACCATCCTCATTATAAGTATAAGAACTATTCAATGGATCCACGAACCAGCCACTGTCTCCTTTATCCGGATTCTGGAATTTGTATTCATATACACCTGCCGGTAATGTCGTTGTATAAGAGAACACATTGTCCTTCTCTGTCATCAATACGCCATCCCAACCGTTTACGATACCTTTCAAATACAATTTAGAAACAGAATCCTCTGTATCATAATAATAGAAAGTTACTTCGTTGCCGTTTACTACCGGACTTTCCTTGATAGTAGGTAATTCTGTATAAGTTCCTTCCATACCATCTACGATGTAGATTGTCTGGTCAGCATTTGCACTATTCGTGTGAATATAATCGGAGGTCTGCCAATTCCATGAACCATTACTCTTAAAAATTAATCCAATATTGGAAGATGTTGTTTCAAGAGTTGTCTTTAACCATGTTCTTCCATCAGATAATTTTTCAGTACCTGTAAATACCTGATTATCCTTGGTTGCAAATAAATTATCACCTGACTTATCCCAAATATACATTGCAGAATTATCTATATTCATTCTGTCTTTATTTGGTGAATATACATAAATCGTATAGGTATATGGTTTTTGGCTTACTGTAATGCTACAGGTTGCTTTTTCACCGGTTGGTGTAGTCGCAGTAATTACCGCAGTACCTGGTGAAAGTGTTTCTACTGTACCATCTGAAGTAACACGAGCTACTTTTTCATTGCTGGATGTCCATGTTACTGTTATACCTGTTGGGTTTGTTGTTGCAGTTAAAGTTGCATTTTCTCCTTCAACAAGTGTTAATTCTGTTTTATCCAACTTAATAGTTTCTTTAACAGTTACAGTACACTCTGCTTTTGTTCCATCTGCTGTTGTTGCAGTGATAACTGCTGTACCTAAAGCTACTGCTGTTACTTTACCGTTTTCATCAACAGTTGCAACAGATTCTTTACTGGATGTCCAAGTTACATCACTACCGCTTGTTGTCGTTGCAGTTAAAGTTGCGGTGTCTCCTATACCTAATTCCAGTTTAGAGCTGTCCAATGCAATCGATTCTTCGATTACAGTTACTTCACAACTTGCTGTAATACCATGTAAGGTACTTACGGTAATCGTTGTAGTACCAGCACCTTTGGCTGTTAAAACACCATTTTCTACGGTTGCAACTTTTTCATTTGAAGAAGTCCATGCCAATGTACTATCTGCAGGATTTACAGTTGCATTCAATGTAAATGTTCCATTGGCTACCATTGTTACAGTAGATTTATCCAAAGTTAATTTTACCTGATTATTGTCTGTATATACAGAATCGGTATCTACGGTTTCACCTTTTACAAGAACAAGTGCGGAAATCGCAGGAACAGTTACCTTTCCATCTGTTACAGTTCCAAGCACTTCTGTACCGGCATCTTTGTCGTTGATACAAATCTGCCATGTACCTTCGCTTACGCCTTTGTCATATAAGTTCACTTCTTGTTCCGTAGGATTTGAGTTGAATATCACTACGATACCATCGGATACTTCATCTTTGATATTATCTGTTGTGATATTAAATAAAACAACATTTTCATCTACCCACTCTTCTTTTACATAAGAGTCAACATCTGATTTTGTTGTTAATCGTAATGCTGCGTGGTTCTTACGGAATTCAATCAATCCGCTGTAGTAATCCACTACATCACGATATTCTGCGGAATCTAAATTGTCCCATTTCAGACTGTTAATGTAGTCCGGTACGTTATAACTGTTGTGAACAATATTTCCTTCGCTATCCACTTTGGTTCTTAACATTTCTTCCCCTGCATGAATCAAAGGAATACCCTCTGCCAGCATGTAAATGGATGCCGCCAGATTATTCATCTTAATGCGGTCTGCCACGCTTGAATCTTTTGTCGTCGCATTAATCTTATCCATTAAGGTATAGTTGTCGTGGCAGGATACATAGTTGATTACCTGTGTAGGATTCTGAATCCAATTTGTGCCTGCCTTAAAGATTGACATCAGTGTACCTTCCGGGTCACCATCCATTGTATTCTGAATATAACCCCATGAAGTTTCATCATTACTTCCTTTTACAAAGTCACGGAATGTATCACTAAAGTATGCAAAATAAGGTGTTGCCCATGCATTCTGCTGTGTAGCCATAATCGTATCGGATGGTTCTACTGCTGTATTCATCGTCCAGCCTTCACCATAGAAAACGATATCCGGATCAACTTTATGAACCTCTTCTACGATCAAGTTAATGGTTTCTGCATCCAAAAGACCTACTAAGTCAAAACGGAAACCATCGATATGATATTCTTCTGCCCAGTATAATACAGAATCTACAATATACTTTCTTACCATTGCTCTTTCAGAAGCAGTGTCATTTCCACAGCCGGAACCGTTGGAATAACTTCCATCTGCATTCGTTCTGGAGAAATAATTTGGTACGATTTCATTGAAGCAGAAATTTCCTGCATCATACACATGGTTATATACTACGTCCATAATAACATTAATGTTATTTTCATGGAGTGTCTGTACCATTTCTTTCATTTCTTGTACTCTTACTTCACCATTGTATGGATCTGTTGAGTAAGAACCTTCCGGTACATTATAATTTTCAGGGTCATAGCCCCAGTTAAACTGTTTGTCAGGATTTTCTGCCTTTTCTTCTTCTGACATCGTTTCATCGATAGAAGCATAGTCATAAGAAGGCAATAAGTGAATATATGTAACGCCCAAGTCGATAATATGGTCTAAACCGGTCGCATATCCTTCACTATTGGTTGTTCCTGTCTGTGTAAGGCCAAGGAATTTTCCCTGCCATTCTTCTTTTACACCGGATTCGTCATCAATTGACAAATCTCTTACATGTAATTCGTAAATAACAGCATCGGTGTAATCCATACCATCGTTTGGACCTTTATCCGAATCCCAACCTTCCGGGTCGGTAGAATCCAAATCGATAACCATTGCACGTTCCCCATTTACACCGGTAGTTCTTGCATATGGATCACAGGATTCTTCTACTGTTCCATTTACATCGGTAAGATAGGTATAATATACACCATTCAAATCGCCTTCTACTGTAACAGACCAAACACCCTTTTCACCTCTGGTCATTGTATAAGTCTCAAGTTTCTTACTACCTGTTTCCTCATCGGAACCGGTTGCATACAACTGTACTTTTACCGATTCTGCAGTAGGAGCCCATACCTTAAAGGTTGTTTTGGTTTCTGTCCATGTAGCACCTAAATCATCACCATCATAAGTATATGCCGATTCAAATTCTTCCGTCTTGTAGATATTCGGCATTGTTACATAATATTCAAGACCATCATAGGTAAGTTTATAAGTTCCGCATACCTTTTCTAAAGTAGAGATATCTTCTCCAAGTGATAACGTATAGGTTGTTCCTGAAATTTTCACCTCTGTAACTTCTATAGATGATCCATCTACTTTTTTAATCTTAAATGCAGCATTTGGATTAATTACTAAGCCTGATGCAGAAATAACAATCGTATTGTCACTTCTATTATAATCAATGCCATTTAATTTTGTTCCAATCACGGCTTCTGAAAAATCGGTACTACAAGCACCAGTAGTATCTACAGATACATGAACCGTACCTCCAATGACTGCCGAAAGATCGATTTGTCTCTCGCCTTCCTCTTGTAACCAGTTTCCTAATCTGATTTTATATTTTAATAAATTTACATAAAATACATCATCTGCCGGAACAGTAAATGTAGCTACATATTCTCCATCTTCTTCTTGGAAAACATATCCGTCATTATCACCGGAGAAATTGTCGCCCCAGATCCATGCATTCCATTCGCTTTCCTTATCGTCACTTCTGTCATAGTGAATCTTGATCGTAACATCTTCCGGTTCATACAACTGAACTTTAATGATAACAGTTTCATTATCCGCAGTTGTTGCTGTTACTTCAAACTCTGTTGCTGTAAAGTTATCTGCTAATGTTACTTTTGTGCCATCAATCGTTACACCATCTGCATTCGATGTATAAGCGGTAACGGCTTTCGTAGTTTCAGTACCATTTGCACTGAGATCCACAAGCTCTGAAGGCAGCGTCATTGCGCCTCCCTTTTTCAAACTAATGGATGTTGTTGTGATACCAGGTACGATAAGTACGCTATTCGCACCATCACTACTATCTGCTCTCATGGCATTTTTGGTATCATGTGTCCAATTACCATTTACTACGAATTTGTATTCGTATCTTCCCGGTGTCAATTCAACGCTGCATGTAAATATACCACTACCCTCTGCAGTCTCTGTAAATGATGTAGCTGTTGTACTCCAGCCGTTCATTGTACCGGCAAGGTATACCTTATCTCCGGACTTGCCTTCATAGTTAAAGGTTACCTTATTTCCTGTTACAACAGGACTTTTCAATGTTACTTCTACCGTACAGGTAGCAGTCTCACCACCGCTTGTTGTGGCTGTAATCGTTGCTTTACCTTCTGCTATTGCATCTACGTTACCATTTCCATCTACTCTTGCTACAGATTGATTACTTGATGACCAAGTTACAACCGTATTTTTTGGTTTTGTAGTTGCTGTTAATTTTGTCGTAGTTCCTGTTATTAATGCAATTTCAGTCTCATCTAATTCGATGGCTTCTGTTACGGTTACCTCACAAGTCGCGGTTGCACCGCCTGCTGTCTTAACTGTAATAATTGCTTTACCACCTGCAACGCCTGAAACTGCTGTTACCATACCATTTTGGTCAACAGTTGCTATATTTTCATTACTTGATGACCATGTTACAGTTTGTTCTTTTGCATTGATGCTTGCTATTGTTAAGGTTTCTGTAGATTCTGCCTCTAAAGTAATAGAAGTCTTTTCTAATTCGATAGCTTCTTCTACAGTTACAGTACAAGTTGCTGTTGCCTTGCCAACACCATTTTCACCACCTGCTGTGGTTGCTGTAATGGTAGCTGTACCTTTGCCTACGGCTGTTACTTTACCAGTTGCTTCATCCACTGTTGCTACAGTGTCGTCACTGGTTGACCATGTTACTGTCGTATCGGATGGTACTTTCTTTGTTGCTTTTAATTCTTCTGTCTCGCTTACTTTGAGTTCGAGAGATGTTTTATTTAATTCGATTTGTTCTACTACGGTTACGGTACAGGTTGCTGTAACATCATCCGTAGTTTCATTGTCAACAGTTGCTGTAATTGTTACAGTACCTGCCTTTTTCGCAGTTACTACACCATTTACAACTGTTGCGATTTCATCATTGCTAGATGTCCAAATAACTGTTTTGGATGCAGGAGTTGTTGTTGCTGTTAAAATAAAGCTGTCTCCTACTACCAATTCTTTTGCATCTGTTTCTTTTCCATCTACCGTTAATGTAATATCTGTCGCCGGCTCTTCTGACTTTTTCGTTACGGTTACAGTACAAGTTGCTGTCGCACTTCCAACACCATTATTACCTGCTGTTGTAGCTGTGATAACGGTTTCGCCTTCTGCTATTGCAGTAATCTTACCATTTTCATCTACTGTTGCTACACTTGAATTACTAGAAGTCCATGTAACCTTTATGCCCTCCGGCTTTGTAGTTACCGCCAAAGTTGCTTCTGTACCTTCTTCTAATGAAAATGTTTCAGGCAATGTAATTGTTTCGGAAACAGTTACTGTACATGTTTCTTTTACTGTTTCATTACCTGAGATATACGCTGTAATTGTAGCTGTACCTGCACCAACTGCAGTAACTTTGCCACCAACTACAGTTGCAACACTTTCATCACTGGATGTCCATGTTACTTCTTTTCCTGCTGGATTTGTTGTTGCTGTTAAAGTTGCTGTTTCACCAGCTTTTAAAGCAAGTGTTTTTTCATTTAAAGAAATTGTTTCTTTTACTGTTACAGTACAAGTTGCAGTTTTTCCCGTAGGTGTTGTTGCTGTAATTGTAGCTTCACCTGCACCGATTGCTTTAACTTGACCGTTGCTATCAACTGTTGCAACAGATGTATCACTAGATGACCAATCAAGTATGATTCCACTTGGTACCAATGTCGTTGCTTTCAGTTCTGCTGTATTACCTACCTCTAATTCAAGAGTTGTTTGATTTAAGATAACGGATTCTGGGTTATCTTTTTCAATTTTGCATGTTGTTCCGTCGTGGTAAATCCACCACTCTTGGTCAGTTTCTAAATCTGCCCCTGATATACATAAATCTGCTGTCTGCGAACTGTTATTATTAAAAATAAAATATAAATCATTAACACCATTCTGCATAACAGTTGCAGATGTATAACCTACATATGTATTATCTGCTGTTACTCCAACTCCCGGCCATCCTGCGTTTGAAGCAGTATTATTTCCACGAAAATCTTTCATCCAACTATATACATAATTCGCAGTCCAATCACTTGGATTTTTGAAATGTAATGTAATTGGTGTATCTTCTTTATTTCTACATTCTTCGTAGATTAATGCAACTTCATTTGGATTATCAATGCTGTTGTATACTTCACTACTATATATATCCGCTATAATTTCTAACTCAGAGATTTTTCCTTTAATTTCACCAATAGTCGCATTTGATGAACCATTACCAAAATCTCCTCCCCAAGCATGATTAAATGCAATCTTATATTGAACACCTGTTACTGAGTTTCCTTCCGCTATCTCAGTGAAACCAATTTTTTTATAAAAATATCCGTTTCCCAGATATTGCATATCTCCACTTGTATTTTCCGGATTCCAATCTAATCCAGTACCTGGTAGCACTTCTGGACTACCATTTTCCCCCGAAAAATTTCCAACCACTGTCACAAAAGAGGTATTTAGAAGTAGTTTTGAATCACAATTAACATCAATGCTTTGCGAATTGATATTGGTCAAAATTTCTATTTGTGTACTACCCTTCGGAATTGTCAAAACGTAATTGCCGTCACTATCATGACCTCCACCAAAGTCATCACCATCCCAGTTACTACCTTGAAAAATTTTAAAACTCAATGTGTAACCTGATTCACTCGTTACCTCAGGAAAAGTTATACATTTATAATAATAATCTCCATAAACCTTTTCCATCAATGCAAGTGAATTTGTCGTAGCCCAATCGCTAATTTGACCATTTGTCAAATTATTAAAAGTACCTACTACACGCACTTCTGATGATGTATCCGCATAGTACTCCTCCGCCGGCATAATATGCGTCGAGACGACTGATAACAGCATAACAAATACCAATATCATACTCGTGACTCGTTGCATAACATGCCTAAATTTTCGAACATGTTGTATCATATTCTTTTTTCTCCTTTCTTCTATTTCGGTTATTTTCGAACCATTTTCCATAAATATATACCCTTTATTCAAATTGCACAATAATGTTGGACTTATTTTTTTTTTTTTGGCAAAATGACGAATTTCTGAAAATTAATTGAGCAAAATGCATAATTATACATTTTAAAGATCACTGCTTTCATAATTCCAATTTCCTTCAAATTTTCTGGAATAAAGAGTTCGCTTGCGAACTCTTCGTGCGCGAGCGGTGTTGCAAAGCAACTAGTTTCCTCTCCGCGAGCTGCGCTCCTCAGCGGAGCATTTTTTGTTTCATAGGAAAGACACAAAAACTTTAGCACTTCAATGTATCAAGGTCTTTCCTATGAAACAAAAAATAGGAGGCGCATTGCCTCCTACATTACGATTCTTTTTATGAATAAAGTCATTCATCTTCCTTAATTAGGTCTATTGCAGAAAATATACGTCTCTAGGGAAAGAAAACACACAATTCCTTTCCCTACAACATAACTTCTTTTGAAATAGACCTAATTCGGCAAATTTTTAGCATAAATTCCGTGATTTTTCATCTATTTTAGGTCTAGCTAGGTATTTTTCCTATATATACCTAAAATGGCTGCTTTGGTCTATCCGTCCATTCCTCGAGCAGATCTTCCTCTTCGCAGATCTCACCCGTTTGATCATTAACATCTATAAATTCCCACGTTTTAATACAATAACCAAACCACGACTCTTTTTCAAAAGGCAGATTCACCATCCACAAATACTCAAAATCATGTCTAGCTATATTTCTTGCTATAAATGAGCAAATTTGAAAAATTGCATAAAACTACTGTGAATTTGTTGTTCACGTAAAAATGAAATAAACTTTTAAAGCAAAAATGTTTTTCTATCTCAGATAAATTATAATTGTGTCTATACAGAAAAAATGCTTTTCAGATACAGGCAAATTGTGTCTATACAAAATTTTTAGCGTAT